>JANQLZ010000129.1 GCA_028280325.1 Bacillota bacterium | reverse complement strand
AAACCCCCTCAAGTAACCGGGTTTAAAGCCGATATATAAATTGATAGGTTTATTGACCTAAATCGACAGTATGAACAGGGAAGTTCGTACTTAAAACATGGAGGTAAAACGATGAGAATTAATCACAATGTGATGGCGTCGAACGCCAACAGGTATTTGAGCGCAACAGGATTCAAGCAGTCTAAGTCGCTGGAAAAAATCAGTTCCGGTTTGCGGATTAACACCGCGGCTGACGATGCTGCCGGCCTGGCGATATCTGAAAAAATGCGTGCGCAGGTTTCTGGTTTAGAGCAGGCTGCCGATAATGCCTTAGACGGTATTTCATTATTGCAGACAGCTGAGGGTGCGTTGCAGGAGACTCACAGTATTCTCCAGCGGATGAGAGAGCTGGCCGTACAGTCGGCCAACGACACCAACACCCAGGCTGAACGAGACGAGATTCAAAAAGAGGTCGACGAACTGGCCAAAGAGATCACCCGAATTGCCAACAACACCGAGTTTAACAGCAAGAAGATTTCTAATGGTGGTTTAACCGAAGGTAATATCGGTCAGGTTAAGTTCCATATCGGGGCCAATACCGGCCAGGATATCTCTCTGTCACTAAGTGCGATGGATGCTAAGTCGTTGGGAGTTTCTCGGGATGTTACAGTAGCATCAGGAACTATTGCAGGTGGCTCCGATATTACGTCAGTAACATTTAATGATGCATCAGTAGCTGGTGTCGAAGATGGTGTGGATATTACTTTTGATTATAATGCTGCTGTAACTGAGCAATATGGTAGCTCCACAGCCGCAAACGCAGCTGGTCTTGTAGATATGGCAGGTCTGGTAGGTTCTGAGATAGCTGTTACTGTAGGAACTGAAACTTTTACATTAGCTCATGCTGATATTGTAGGCCTTGGTAATGTCACAGACAGAAATGCTTACGTAAATGTTTTAATGAATAGTGCAATGAATGGCGCAAATGCATTATCGACTGTTGCAACCGTTACATTAGATGCCTCAAATCATCTAGTTATTACAGCAAATGATGCTGCGACTGGTACTGATGTTAGTGTAGCTGTTACCGCTGGTACCGCAGGTGGTGGTACTGGTGATGCATCTGACTTTGGATTTGCTGGTGGAGATACTGAAGTCACTGGTAGAACTGCTGCAGCTGCATACGTTGAGATAACAAACACAGCTGGTACACCGGTTACCCAAAATGTTGAAGTAACAGGTACTGACTCAACATTAACAGTAACAAGTGGTGATTATAGTGGACTTTCTATTGATATGGGATCTGCCACCCTTGCTGACTTAGATAGTGTTGGAGATGTAGTTACTGTAGTAGAGTCATTGGATGCTGCTACAGCCGCCACCTTCGCAGCAGGTGAACTGGATCAGGAAGCCTATACTGCTGCTGGAGTAGATATGTCTACCCAAACCTCTGCCAGTGCTGCTATTGAGACCATTGAGAATGCGATCAGTAGTGTATCTGCCGAGCGTTCCAAGCTGGGTGCTTATCAGAACCGTTTAGAGCACACTATTAACAACTTGAACACTACTTCTGAGAACCTGCAGGCTTCAGAATCTCGCATCCGAGACGTTGACATTGCCAAAGAGATGATGAACTTCACCAAGCTGGGAATCCTGCAACAGGCTGCTCAGTCTATGCTGGCCCAGGCTAATCAGGCTCCTCAGGGAGTATTACAGTTACTTCGTTAATTTATTAGCTAAATTAACTGAAAGAATTATCCTCAAAGCAAGGGTGCACGCCCTTGCTTTGAGATTATAACTGCTTAATATTTGTACTTTTATTTAAAATTAATTTACAAAATATCTATCTTACCTTAAAATATAATGAAGATATTAAATTTTCTTTTAGTTTTTTTAATAATAAATTTTGTGTATTTTAAAAAAAAAGAAGAATTAATATATACTAGTATACATATACAAGTTTAATTTCATTAAGGAGGTGCAACCTCATAGATATTTATGTAGCTCGGCAACCTATTTTTGACCGCAAAATGAGAGTATTTGGCTATGAATTATTTTATCGTGGGGGCACAAAAAACTTTTTTGAGGGTATAGATGACACCCAGGCCACCTCAGAGTTGATCAACAATGTGTTTCTAACCATGCAGTTCGAGGAGCTGACTTTTGGTTCTCGGGCCTTTATCAACTTTCCAGGCGATTTAATAGAGAAAGATATTCCGCTGGCTTTACCCAAAGACAAGATTGTAGTAGAGATATTAGAAAGAGTTAAATTAACCAACGCCGTGATCGATTCCTGCCGCAGGCTGAAAGATCAGGGCTATTTGCTGGCCATTGATGACTTCAGCTTTGACAAAGATTACTATGCCCTGCTGGGGCTGGCCGACATTATTAAAATCGAGTTCAATTCTGCAGACCTCGAACGGCAGCAAAAGATTATCAAGGCGTTTAAAGGCCGGACCAAGTTCCTGGCCGAAAAGGTTGAAACCCGAGAAGAATACCAATTGGCGCGAGAGATAGGCTATAATTACTTCCAGGGCTATTTCTTCAGCAAGCCGATTATTTTAAAGGGCAATGAACGAAAGGTGCTGAACACCTCCTTGTTGCGGATTGCCACGGAACTCAATAAGCGAGACGCAGATTTCGAAAAAATATCAAAAATATGCGAGAAGGATGTTGATTTGTCCTACCGCCTGTTAAAGATTTCCAATTATGTTCAATACGGCACCCGCTACGAGGTCAAGTCGCTGAAACATGCCCTGGCCGTGCTGGGGGTTGACGAACTGAAAAAGTGGGTCTATATCATGATGTTTAAGGATACCCGCGACAAGCAGAACAATGAATTGATCAAAAGCAGTATAATTCGTGGAAAATTAATGGAGTTATTGGCTAATGAAACAGGAGAATACCACCGGGCTGAAGAATACTTTGTTACCGGCTTATTCTCTTTGATTGACGTGCTGCTTGGCAAGAAGATGACAGATATTGTCAGCGAGATTCCGTTCTCAGCCAGTATCAAGCAAGCCCTGTTAGGCGATGGTCAGCAGATCTCCCAAACTTTGGAGCAGATTATAGATTACGAACAGGCCAACTGGGAAAAATTAGAGAATAAAGGGTTTTTCAATATAGAAAAAGAGAGGTTTATGCAGCTGTATATCCAGGCCTTGAAATTTGCGATGGAGCTGGAAATTTAACTGCAGATAACCAGCAAAGGAGGTTGAGAAGTGGTTATTAATTATATGGAATTAGTGGTTGACAAGTTGTTGCCGACCTTGCTGAATGACTATGACAATGTCTGTCAATGTGAAACATGTATCGAAGACATGAAGGCATATGCCCTCAACAATCTGAAGCCGATGTACTATGCCAGTGAAAAAGGTGAGGTCTTTATGCGGCTTAACCAGTTCCTGATGCAGTTTAATGCCGATGTAACCAAAGCCATTATCAATGCGATAGAAACTGTTTCAAGCAATCCCCGACACAACGCTGAACACACCCATTAAATCAGCAGCATACATAGAACAACCAACCAACTGATACACTTCTCAATAGCAGGAGTGTTTTTAATTTTCAGACCATTTTCTACAGTATTATGTATATTTATTCTTAGCCGCATATTATAAGTAGAGAGGAAAGTGCCTCATAATTGCCAGATTATTGCCGCCCCATTGGGCTGTTAAAACTAAAATAAAAATAATTTAAAGTATCAGCTATATCGCTGGCATTCCTTTAAGTTGGGTAGTAATAATTTTAAAGATTTGTTTAATTTAGTATGATTGACATGGTTTTTAAGCTATAATACTGGTAGTGAATTTTTTTATCAGCTAGGAGCGGCTCTATGAAAATATATGTAGCAAGACAACCGATATTTGATAGAAAGATGAATGTTTTTGGTTATGAATTACTGTATCGTGAAAGTACCGATAATTACTGTTCCAGCCTGGACGACACCCAGGCTACCTCCGAATTGATTAACAATGCCTTTATAAATATGCAGTTCGATGAATTAACCCTGGGCTGCCGGGCGTTTATCAATTTTTCAGGGGAACTGATCGAAAAAAAGATTCCATTGACCCTGCCTCGAGAAAAAGTGGTGATTGAGATCCTGGAAAGGGTTGATATCACTGAAAAGGTGGTTGAGGCCTGCCGCCATTTAAAACAGCAGGGTTATTTATTGGCGCTGGATGATTTTATTTTTGATAAAGATTATTCCTGTCTGATTGAGCTGGCTGATATTATTAAGATTGAATTCAATCAGGTCAGTATTGATTTGCAGGTAAAGATAATGCAAGAACTGTCAGGCCAGGCCAAGTTCTTAGCTGAAAAGGTTGAAACCCGGGAAGAGTACCGGCTGGCCCGGGATATTGGTTATGACTACTTTCAGGGGTATTTTTTCAGCAGACCGATCCTGGTCAAAGGAAATGAACGCAAGGTATTAAAGTAAACGCAGTGTTGTTATTATCTTAGCGTAAGCAAGTGATTAAGATGCTCTTTTGTTTTATTCAATAACCGTATTTCATCATTGCGTATTTTAGCCAGCAGCTCCAGAGCATCTGCTCTGGCCTGCTGATATTGCTTTATGGTAATAATATTATTGGTCAAAGCGTCCTCTAATTCATCCTCATCGAGCAAATAAATTTCACCATTCGCCATAATTGATATATCTAAATAGATATCATCAAAAAAGGGCATCCCCTGAGCATCTACTTTGTTGCCGGTGCAGATATCAAAATACCATTGAATAACCTCCTGATCCGCATCGTACATGGTTATCAGGCTATAGTTGCCCTCATCAGGAAAATGCCTTGTCCAGCAATAGTTATTGTCAGCAAAGCAGATCTCTTGCTCAGCAACTTTAACAACAATTGGATCAGTAACTTTATGAATTTGAATTAAGGAAACATAGCCCTTAAAATCGTTGTTGTCCATATAAGTCAGGCTAAACTGTTTGTCAATTAAGCATGATATATTTCTAAAATCCGCATACTTTCTAATCATATTTAATAACCTTTCAATAAATTAAGCCAAATTACAAAATCAAATAATAGCTATTCTTAAGTTTGATAGCAATAGCTGTTACAGTTACTGATATTAAAACTATTGGACTATTATATCACGAAATTAATAACAATTACCGCCAAACCCAAACTCAAACTGCCAACCTGACAATATTAACATCAAGCTCAAACTATAAATCCCAACCTGACTATGTTACGACAAGCCATAACTACAAATCCCAAACTGGCAGCAACTCCTCAACCCTCAACCCACATGTTATAATTATACATAATTGGCTTTTTAACAGAGGGACTGTCCCCTTGCTAAATATCCAATTATGTAGTATTTTAAAATAGGGTGAAAAATATGGCATGAAAAGCAAGGTTTCCAAGTAGAACAGGTTATTATCATGTGATGGTAGCGGGAAATAATCGGGAGCATATTTTTAGCAGCAATATCGATAAGGAATTTTACTTGCTCAATTTGAAAGACTCCATGACAAATCACAATGTTGATTTAGCAGCCTGGTGTATGCTCATTAACAATGCGCACTTTTTGTTTAAAACTTCGCTGGACAGCTTGTCCCAGTTAATGAGAGAAGTAAATACCAGGTATGCGATATTGTACAATAAAAAATATGACCGGTTGGGGCATGTTTTCAGGGGTAGATTCAAGTGTGTAAATGTTGAAGAAGAGAGTTTTTTGCTTGGGGTAGTCAAATATATACATAACAGACCAATCGAAAAAGGTATGGCTATTAAGGGGCAAAGGTATTTATGGAGTAGTTTTCGTGAGTATCTAACTATCCCAAAATATTCAGACAAAAAGCAAATAGAATTTATATTAAGTTATTTTAACTCTATGCAGAGTTTTAAGGAATTTCACAAGGTTAAGGATTTTAAAAAATATTTGTGCTCAACCGAAGTTAATAGTAGTGAACAGATTGCCAAAGCAGCGAACACAATTAAAAACTTTTGTGAAAAACATAGGATACCTGAAATCAGAGATATCTATGATCAACCTGTATTGATGCAACAGTTAATAGCTGAGCTTCTTTCAGCCAGCAAATTGTCGAATAGAAAGTTAGCCAGTTTAATTGGAATTAGCAGTTATTTTGTCAACAAAACCAGTAAACTAAATAAATTGATTTGACCATCTGGACTGTTCCTCTGCTTAAGTTTCACAGACGCATTTTAGATATTTGGTTACACTTGTATCATTTAGACGGAGACTAAAAAGTAATTTAGTAATGTTAAATTATTTTCTTAAGGCTTAAAAAAATGTTGTTAGATTGTGGTAAGATTTAATTAGATTAAAGAAATTATCAACCAATATTTATGTCAGTAATTTTGGAGTGCAAAGTGATGAAAAATGATCTAAATTTATTAGTTTCAGAATTGAAATCTAATAACAACAAAGAAAAAATTAATCAATTAATTGAGAATTATAAGCCTTTTATCATTTGTACTGTTTCTGATTTAAAAAATGAATATATTCAGGTAGAAAATGATGAGGAATATTCTATTGGTTTATTGGCATTTGCTGAGGCCATAGATCGGTATGATATTAGTAAAGGCAGTTTTCTTAGTTTTGCATCGCTGGTGATATCCAGTAGAGTCAAATCATTTTTAGACAGAAAAAATAAATATGTGCATCAGTCTTTGGATGAACTGGGTTACACTGTTTTGGATAAAACTTCTGCAGAGGAACTTGCTTTACGAGAAGAAATCTTGGCATTTGAACAGGAACTAAGTAAGTTTAATATAGACTTTGAGGATTTAATTGAGGTCTCTCCCAAGCACAGAGATACCAGAGCTACAGCGATTGATATTGGAGTTAAAACCAGTGGTGAAGAAGACCTGGTCAACCATCTCTACCAAAAGAAGCGGTTGCCCGTCACTAAGATTGCCCAACGGTTTTTAGTCAGTATTAAAATTGTTAAACGCAGCAAAATGTTCATAACATCGGTTGTAGTTGCTATTGTCAACGGCTATTCTGTAATTGTTTCCTGGATCAAGGATAAAAAGGCCCCTAAATCTGATTGTTGACTTGTATATTATGATGAAAGTTAGGGTGGTTAATCATGTGGCTCAAGGGTATTGTCATGAAAATAAAAGAAAACTATGCTATTGTCTTAACCCAAGACAACGAGTTCACAAGAATTAAACTTAAAAATAAGCTGGCTGTTGGTCAAAAGATCATATTTACCAGTGATGATATATTAGCCAAGCAAAACAGGTGGGCTGATATTAAGATTATGCCCAGGCTGGCTGCGGCAGTAGCTGTATTTCTGCTGATAGCCGGCGGTATTATCGGCTACAATAATTTGCTTACTGATCGGGGAACTCAAGGTATTTTACATAATGTTGTCGCCTTTGTGACTGTAGATATCAATCCGAGTATTCAGATATCGGTTGATGCTGACAATAAAACGATAGCGGTTGAGTCGCTGAATGAGGATGGCAGCAATCTTAGTTTAGCAAAATTAATTGGGTTAGATATTGATGAGGCCATAGAGGTGTTTGTAGCCAGTGCCAGAAAGGCCGGCTTTCTGGATGTAAAGGATTTGACAGATGACTTTGTTTTGATAACGACGATACCTCTCAAAGAAGATGCCAAAGCTGAGGCTGGAGCAATAGAAGCGAAGATTAAGGATAAGATCTCCGAAAGCACCGAACTACAAAATGTCAATGTAGCTATGATAGAAGCAACTGTAGCAGAACTAGCAGAGGCCCAGCAGCATAGTGTGCCAGCAGGCCTGGTTGCCGCCAGCGGCGGAGTTGTTTTAGGAGACGAAATTAGATCCGTACAAGAGTTTTTTGCTGATGAGGAAAGGCTGGCAGCTTTTAACGATGATGGGGAGATTATTGAGAAAACCTTTGAGAATCAAGCTGCCTTAATAGAAAAATATTTGAATCAAATGGAAACAGAGGGCGTCAGAGTTGAGAATACTAAAGCCTCATTCCAGCAGGCCAGAAAAGACTTTATTGAGGCCAAGAGGCTTTTTCACCTGGCCAGAGATGAATACCATCAGGCCCTTAAATCTGGGGATCAGAGTGCTATTGCTGCAGCAAGAATCGCCTTAGAGAACGCTGAGAAACATAAAGAGGATATGGAAGAGCATAAAGATAATCTTGAGTCTATCAAAGAGAAAGTAAAGCAGCATATCGAGGGTGACAATTACCTGGTTGATGACGACGAAGACGACGAAGACGACAGTGAAGAGCGTGGCAATGTGAATAAAGAGAAACAGAACAATCAGGGCCAAAGTAAACAACAAAATAGGCAGCAAAATAAAGACAGCGATGAAGATATAAGCGATGATGATGAGGACAATGAACATGATGATATCGACGATGATGACGATAATGACGAGGATGAAGGCGACGAGGATGAAGGCGACGATGACAACGATGCTGACCAGGATAATGATGATAACCAGGGTGAAAATGATGAGGATGACAGCTCAGCCAGTGATTCAATAGAAGATGCTGATCAGGATGACGATGAAGATGATCAAGACGGTGAAGATAAGAAGAACCCAAAAGACCATAAAGATGACGACGAAGACGAAGACAGTGACCAAGATAATAGCAACGAAGATAATGAAGACGATGATAGCGATGAAGATGAAGATGACGACGAAGATGACGATGACGAAGACGATGATGAGGATGATGAGGATGATGACGATGATGGCAATAAAGGAAAGGGCAAAGGAAAAAAGACAGATTGATTCAGCCATTTAGTGAAATTTTGAAATAACCTACATATGTAAAGCTACTCTATCAGGTAATGAAGGGTAGCTTTTTTCAGAGGATTTATTATTACTGACAAAATAGGCATAAATATCTATGATATAATTGGGTAAGGGAAAAGTTTAAGAGGCTAAACGGTTAAATATATTACTAGAATGGTGGGTATCTTCTAATTTTACCTTTTACCTAGCGTAGCTATTGCTCTAGTGAAGAGTAGTATAATGTTTACACTCTCTCGCTAAAGAAGTGCGATAGTTGTGTTAAATATTTATGGAGGGGTGATTATGACTGAAAAGCAGAGAAGACTCAAGCGTTCTGAACTGCCTGCTGAAATGACCTGGGATTTATCTGATTTATTTAAGAGTAGAGAGGATTTTAGGCAGGAGAACCAGGCTTTATTTGCACTTTGTAAAGAGTTAAATATTGTAAAAAAGCACCCATTTAGTAATGGAAAAGAACTATTTCAGCATCTTGAATTGATTAGTAACTTTAGTGAGAGAATCGCTCAGCTTAAAACCTACACTCGTCTTAAAATCTATGAAGACTATACTAATGTAAATAATCGCAGTGATAACATTCTAGCAGATTCTCTTTTTGGCCAATTCTTAGCGATAAAATCATCTCTCGAAACGAGAATTGCCTTTAAGCCTAAGCCAGAGATTGCCAGGTTAGTTAAGGAAGAACCTAAACTAAAAAAATATCATCCATTCCTTAAAAGAATCCAGGAAAAGAAACCACATCTCTTATCACTTGATAGTGAGTTAGCACTAGCAAAGCTATACAACCTTTTTAAATCCCCTTCAAAAATCTATGAAATAAGCAAGAGTACTGATTTAAAACTTAGTTCATTTCTGAATGATAAGGATGAAATCCTACCCAACTCTATATCTCTCTATATGATGAACTATGAGCAATCCTCCAGCTACGAAATACGAGGAAGGGCTTATCAGTCTCTGGTAAAGGGTTTAAAAAGCTACGAAAACACCTATGCCGCTACCCTGGCAACCTATATCAGAGGTCAAGTTGCTTTAGCTAAGATCAGGAAATATAAATCAGCTACTCATATGCTGTTAGATTATCAGGGTGTGAACGTACAGATACATGAGAATCAAATCAACACTACCTACCGAGAGCTGGCACCCCATATGCAGCGCTTTGCCCGACTAAAACAAAAGGCATTAGGTTTAAAAGAACTGAGATTCTGTGATTTAAAGGCCTCCATAGCACCCCAGAGTGAGTTAGATATCAGCTATGACTATGCTAAGGAAACAATAATTCAGTCTTTAGGAATTTTGGGAGATGAGTATCAGTCTTTTATTAGAACCGCTTTTGAGAAGCGTTGGATTGACTATGCAGATAATATTGGCAAGACACCAGAGGGTGTCTGCATAACAAATTATAGTGTTCATCCGTACATAATTCTTACAATGCAAAATTCTATCCGCTCAATTACAGTATTGGCACATGAATTGGGACATGCTGGGGTATCAGTTTTCCGTGATAAAGAGCTTGTTCCTCTAAACTTTGTCAATAAACTATACCTGAGAGAGGCTCCGTCCACCATGAACGAGCTGCTAGTAGGAAAATACCTTATTGACAATGCCAGCAGCAAGAGTTTAAAGATTGTCGCAATTTTGCATCTGTTAAAAACATATTATCACAATTTTGTTACCCACCTTTTAGAGGCAGAGTTTCTAAGAAGAGTTTTTAATCATGCCGAGAATGATAGACCTTTAACTGCTGAAGTGTTTAAGAGAATCAAATTGGCTGTTCTTAAGGGCTTCTGGGGCGATGCAGTAGGTATTGATGATGATGCCTCATTGACTTGGATGAGGCAAAACCACTATTATGGCAATCTTAGGCCGTATATATACTCAGCAGGACAAACAATCGCCACAAATGTATTACTTCAGATCGAAGCCAATAAAGCTGAAGGTGTTGCCTGCTGGATAAGGTTTTTAAAAGGCCTTAAGAGTAGTGGGGTCGATGAGCTACTGAATATGATTAATATTGATATGACTAAACCAGAACCAGTTAAAAAAGCAATCGATTTTATCGGAAGTTTGATAACAGAAGTCGAAAGATTATTTGACCAGGCTTAATCTTTTTAATACACCTATTCAAAAGATTAGTAAAGAAGTGTATAATTTAAAAGAAAATGTTCATGGGAGGGAAAAACATGGCAGAAAAGAAGAAAAGACTTATGCGTGCCGAAGTACCAGCAGAGATGACCTGGGATTTAAGAGATTTATTCACTACTCGTGAAGAATGGCAAGAGGGATTAAAAGCACTCGATGCGGAGATAGCTAAGATTTCAGACTATCAGGGTCGCTCTTGTGAGAATGGAAAAACACTGCTAGAGTGCCTTTTATTAATAGAAAAAACCTATATTAAGCTTATTCATTTGGGTACATATGCTCGCTTAAAGCAAGCAGGCGATGGAACAGATCCGATTAATCAAGAGGATAGTATGACTTTCGGAATAGTAGCAACCAAGGCTCAGGCAGCGATGTCCTTCTTAGAGTCAGAGGTTGTAGCTCTAAATCAAGAGGATTTTGACAAGTTGTTTAGTGAAAAGGAGTTAGAAGAGTTTAGGCTTTACTTAACAGATATTCACGACAAAAAGAAACATATGTTATCACCAGAAACAGAGCAGGTTTTAGCAGCTTTGGGTGAGTTAACAGGTGCTCCATACCGCATTTATTCAGTCAGTAAAGCTGCTGATATGAAGTTCGATTCATTCCTTAACGAAAATGGGGAGGAACTCCCAAATTCCTTTGCCTTGTTTGAGAGTAGGTATGAACAGTCGGCCAGTAAGGTTATCAGAGAGAATGCTTATGCTTCGTTTGTTAAAACTCTTAAGCAATACGTAAATACTTATGCCGCGGTATACGCAACCGAGGTTCGTAAACAGGTGGCAGAGCAAAAGCTAAGAAGCTATGAATCAACAGCACATATGCTCTTACATGATCAAAAAGTAACACTGCAGATGTATGAAAATCAACTAAACATTATCTATAATGAATTAGCTCCCCATATGCAGCGTTTTGCTAAACTAAAGCAAAGGCTTTTAGGTTTAGATAAAATTCGTTTCTGTGATTTAAAAGCACCAATTGATGCTGGAGTAAGTATACCTGCAACCTATGAGAATGTTAAAGATACCATTATTGAGGCTCTTGGCATCATGGGTGAAGAGTATCAAAATATGCTCAAAACAGCCTTTGAAAAACGCTGGATAGACTATAGTGATAATGTTGGTAAATCAACAGGCGCATTTTGCTCATCCCCATATGGAGTTCATCCATATGTATTAGTTACCTTCCAAGATAATATGCGATCAGCCTTTCTCTTAGCTCATGAACTGGGTCATGCTGGCCACTTCTTCTATGCTAACAGTGCTCAAAGAGTATTTAATACTCGACCATCGAGATACTTTATTGAGGCTCCTTCTACCATGAATGAAATGTTAGTAGCTCAACACCTGATGAAGAAATATAATGATCCTAAAATGAAGAGATGGATTATCTTACAGCTAATGGGTACCTATTACCATAACTTTGTTACTCACTTGCTCGAAGGAGAATTCCAGCGTCGTGTATATGCGGCTGCTGAAAAGGGAGTATCATTAACTGCTAAAATGCTCTGTGAAACTAAGCTTGCTGTTATTAAAGGCTTCTGGGGTGATGCGGTGGATATTGACGATGATGCCTCTATGACCTGGATGCGTCAGCCTCACTACTATATGGGCTTGTATCCCTATACCTATTCAGCTGGACTTACTGCTTCTACAGCTATTGCTCAGCAGATTGCCGAGGAGGGTCAGCCAGCGGTAGACCGTTGGATAAAAGTACTAAAGGCTGGTGGAACATTAAAGCCTCATGAGCTGTTAGAAGTAGCTGGAATAGACATGACCAACCCTGAGCCCATTAAAAAAGCTGTGGCTTATGTCGGTGGTTTAATCACTCAGCTAGAAGAGCTTTTCGAATAAATCCTAATTAGTGATCAGTTAGACGTCAACTGTTAAAGGGGTTTGCTCAAAATAGATCGTAAAATTTTGAGCGAACCCCTTATATTTATTGCTTAGTACTTTCGCAGACTCTCACTAACAAACCTGTTTATCGACATCTAATTATCATCTAAATACCAGTTTTTAACCTGAGAAGTTATAGTAATAGATCTGGTGCCCGGATCCCATAAATCAAGCATGAAAGGTTTAATTTCCTTGCCATCTTTTCTGACAATTTTTAATACCGGCCTGGTACCTCTGCCTGGAAAATTCTCAGCTACAATACCAACCAAGTCATTGGAAAGGTTGACAATTGTTCCAACCGGGTAGGGAGCGATTCTTTCGGTAAATATTTTAACCAGCTCTGTATCAAACATTGTACCGCCACCGCCCATGATATATTCCATAGCCTCAAAAGGGGAGTATCCTTTTCGATAAGCCCTGTCCGAAATAAGGGCATCGTAGACATCAGCTATAGCGATTATTCTGGCAAATAAAGAGATTTTTTTGCCGCGGATTTGCTGGGGATAGCCTTGTCCATTCCATCTTTCATGATGATGTAACACCGCTTCGTAACACTTCTGATTTACTTCGTATTCATCTTTTAAATAGTCATAGCCATTTAACGAATGATCCTGGAGGATCTTCCACTCACTGTCTGTTAGTTTTTCTTTTTTGTTTAAAATGTTTTTGGGCACAAAAACTTTACCAATATCATGAAGAATGGCCGAAAGGCCCAGATTGTGAAGCGAAGGCCTGGGCAGTTTTAAGGCAATACCTACAACCAATGACAGTACAGCTACGTTAACCGAGTGATAAAAGGTGTAGTCGTCAAAAACCTTCAGGTCAATCATATTGATGATCATATCTTTGCTTTTTAGGATATCATCGATCACTTCATCGACTATATCGCTGATATTAGTGAAGCTTCTTTTTTTCTCCATCCTGGAGGTATTGGGTTTAGTTACAAAAACAAAGGTATTCTTGATGTTTTGAACAGCTTGATTTCTTAAACTATCGTTGATAACACTGACTACCTCAATATTGTCTGAAATATCATCATGTATGTAAACACCATTCAAGCCCAAGGCAATTAGTCTTTTTTTGTATTGACTGTTAAGTGCGACCCCAGCATTTAAAAGCAACTCTCCATGAGCACCGTAAATTGATTTCATTAGTATAGAGTTGTCCTTGACACTTTGTACGGGCACAAATCTCATTTATCCATATCCTCTCATTTTATATTTACAAAGATCGGAAAATGCAATTGTTCTTTGTTAAAGTTAAATTAAAATTCAACTACAGTCTATTGCTTAAAATTTAATATATATTTTATTAAATTTTCTTATATGCTTAAATTATATGATAGTTTAAGTGTTTACATCAATAATAAAGATATCGATTATATTATTTTTTACCACTATCTGCATGAAATCAGAGGATATATGATCATTTATCACCAAAATATCTCAAGCCTGGTTTCAATAAACAGCATGTATGTTAATTCAGATGTGCCAAACACTATATCACGACTTGATCCATAGAACAATATTATACATTTTATTATAATATCATAAATTTTGTTCCATGTAAGTTGTTTTAGGAAAAATTATTACCAGGTTGTAATTACAAGGTCTTTGATCCTGATCAGCGGTTGAAACAGCTTGCCGAACAGCTTGCTGCTGTTGTCGGTAGAGCTCTTTAACTTTCTTAATACAGTTTATACTTATTTTTATTAAACAAAAGGTTAATTAAAATAACTAAAAAATTAACTTTATGCTTCTAACGGGCATCTCAATCTATAATTTCATGTAAAAGTTGAATCAAGCTTTGTTCATAGTGCTGATTCAGCTTTTCAGTCCGCTTTTTATTTTTTGGAGCATATTTTTTTCTTTTATTCCGCATTTCTCTGTTAATATGCCTGCGCTGCAACAGTAAGTCGATATTTTTGTCGTTAATCACTTTTCCGTTCTGGGTTATTACATAACCTCCTCTGGCCAAGGCCATCGCACCCAAACCATAATCCTGGGTTACTACCAGGTCTTTCTTTTGCATCATATTGCTGATATAGTAATCAGCACTGTCTTTATGATTGTCTACACTTACTACCTGGGCGTACTCATCGTTGATGGTATGGTTATAATTCTTGACTATAGTTACCGGAAGGTTAAAGGATTTGGCAATTTTAACAGTATTCTTGATTACTGGGCACCCATCTCCATCGATGTATATCTGCATCACATCAGCCTCCCAAAAAACCCAAAATTATTCTGTGAGTTACTAACCTGTTAAAATTGTATCACAGTTTGCGTGACCAGTTGAGAGAATTGGCAGAGATGGTGCCTAACATTAATTGTTCAATTTGCCTGGTTAAACAGTCGTACGCCTTAATCTTTACGGTGAGGCAGATACATATCTGGTCTCAATAATTGAAAATACTGCTTTTGCTGTCGGGCTTGCGGAGATTCGGACAGATCAATAGTGGCATAAAGCAGCTGTTCTGCCTGGTCTGCTTTTACTACCAGACTGCCTGTGGGATTAGTAACAATTGATCCACCCGAGAAATCCATGGCATCTTCTCGGCCTGTTCTATTGCACATAGCCATAAAAACACTGTTATGCAGTGACGCCACTCTAATTTCCCAGTCAAACAAAACCAGGTTATCTTCAGTAGTTATGGCAGCTGGAACTACAATAAGATCAGCCCCCTGCCAGGAGCAGCTGCGGATGCTTTCCGGAAAATGCCTGTCGAAGCAAATTACAATGCCAATCTTGCCAAGCGTTGTGTCATAAACCTGAAATCCGGTGTCTGCTGGGGTGTAATAATCCTGCTCGTAAAAGTTTTTGTACTGAACAATGTGTACCATTTTGCTTAAACCGAGTATGGAGCCATCTGTATCTATCATCGGCGAAACATTGTAACTGTGGCCGTTCTCCAAGAGGTACAGATTGAGGACGGCAGCTATCTTGTTTTCAGCACAGGCGCGCTGCATCTCTGAAATTATTTGATCCTCAATCTTCATCAAGTATTTATCAGCACATTTATCAGGATATTGCGGAAAAAAAGGGCTTAACTGCAGTTCAGGGAAACAGATCAGGTCGGCCTTGTTCTGAGCTGCCTGCTTAATGTACTTAATACTTTGGGCAGCATTTTCTTTTACAGTGGGTTTCATTTTCATTTGGGCCAGGGCAATTTTCATTTATCTCTTCCTTTCCAGTTTGTAGTTATATTATTCTTCCAAAATCAGATCTTACTCCAGTGGATTGTCAGCTCTAATATATTAAAATAGCTATAATATATATTGGGGAGAGGAGAAATATTATCTTTGCCGAAAAAGTATAATATTATAATTGTTAGGAGCAAATTAATGAAAAGGTCAGAGATTAATCGTGAATTAAAGTGGGCTAAGCAATTATTAAAGAACAACAGTATCGTACTTCCACCCTTTGGTTACTGGTCGACCGAAAAGTGGCAGGCCATGTCCAATGCCGCTCAGCTTATTGTAAAGGTCATGCTGGGCTGGGATATCACCGATTATGGAAGAGAAAATTTCAGGGAGCTGGGGGCGGTCTTGTTTACCCTGAGGAATGGTTCTTTGGAAAATCCATTGCTCGGAACACCCTATGCTGAAAAATTAATTTTACTACACGACGGACAGCGACTCCCTCTGCACTACCATGCCAGCAAAACTGAAGATATCATTAATAGAGCAGGCGGGGTTTTGGTTATTAAGCTTTACAATTCACTACCCGATGGCGGCGTTGACTACGATTCTGCGGTTCAAGTCCTTGTTGACGGGGTAGAAAAGACCTTTTCTGCCGGACAGGAGATAGAGTTACGGGTTGGCAGCAGTATCACCCTGCGGCCTTTTGTCTACCATATATTTGGAGCTAAAGCCGGGTCCGGTGATTTGGTGTGCGGCGAGGTTTCTTCCATTAATGATGACTACACCGATAATTATAATGCTGAAGAGATGAGTAGATTTGCGGTCATAGAAGAAGATGAACCGGCTTTACATCCGCTCTGCCATGAGTACCGGCAGTTTTTGGGGATGTAAATATGTTTAATATTGTAGCCATAGGAGAGTTGCTGATTGATTTTACCCCGGTTAAAAGTGAGCCCGGCCCCTGTTACCTGCAGAATGCTGGTGGAGCGCCCGGCAATGTACTGGCCATGGCAGCTAAGTTAGGATCTGAAACAGCCTTTATCGGCAAAGTAGGAAACGATAAATTTGGTAACTATTTAGGCAGGGTTTTAACAGAAAGCAAGGTCAATACCGCTGGCTTGGTGTACTCAGAGCAGTATCCTACTACGCTGGCCTTTGTCCACCTTGAACAAAACGGTGACAGAAGCTTTAGTTTCTACCGCCAGGGCTGTGCTGATGTTATGTTGGAAGAAGGTGATATCAATTATGACTTAATTGATAATACTCAGGCCCTGCATTTTGGCTCACTTTCTTTTACCACTGAGCCCAGCAAAACGGCGGTTGAAAAGGCTGTAAAATATGCCAGCAGCCATGGCAAATTGATTACCTACGATCCCAATTACCGACCAGCCTTATGGGCTAGTTTAGAACAGGCGACAGAGGCTATGAGCTTGGGCCTGGAATATGCAGATATTGTCAAGGTCTCTGAGGCAGAGGCGATCATCCTAACCGGTGAATCCGATTTTATTAAGGCAGGTCAAAAACTGGCCAGGCTGGGAATCCGTTTAGTATGCATTACTCTGGGTGAAAAGGGGGCCTTTTATTTTCATAACAATGGCTCAGGAATCGTCCAAGGATATCCGGCAAAAGCAGTTGATACAACTGGAGCCGGTGATGCCTTCATGGGAGCTGTTATCCATCAAATATTAGATAAAAAATATGATATAAGTGATATCAAAGCTGATCAAATACGAGAGGTATTTGCTTACGCCAATGCAGCAGCCTCAATCTGTGTCCAGAGATTAGGCGGGATACCGGCAATGCCGTCCAGGCAGGATATTGAGCAAAAACTGCGTGCCAGGCATTAATAAAAATCACAGTACTCCTCCTGAAAATTGCGAAAGGAAAAATAATGGGAAACAGGATTTGCTTCAGAGAAGTTAAAAAAAGCGATTACCAGGCGCTGGAACAAATTATCAATGATACTTGGGTATTTGAAAGCTTCTGTTCACCTGAAATTGCCAGCTCCATGGCAAAATTCTACCTGGCCAGCTGCCTTTCGGAGCAAACTTTTACCTGTGTGGCTCTGAATAATAACGAGCCTGTAGGAGTAATAATGGGCAAAAACTGCAACGCGAAGCGGCTATCCTGGAGATTTGTTCTGACCCAGCTGAAATCTGTAATCTCAATTCTATCGAGTCAGGAAGGAAGAAAAATAGCGGCAGTTTTCAGGGAGTTTTATAGATTAGAACACAGTTTGCTGCAGGAAGCTGGGCAGGACTATGATGGCGAACTGGTCTTTTTTTCAGTGCGTTCAGACCAGCGGGGCATGGGTATCGGTAAAGGATTATATACAAGATTAATGCGCTATTTCAAAAATGAACAGCTCTGCTCGTTTTACTTAAATACAGATACAACCTGCAATATTGGTTTTTATGAGCATCAAGGATTGGAGAAAAAGGCAGAAAAGAAGTACAGCCTGAAGCCATATAGAGATCAGGAAATAACTTTCTTTTTATATGCCAAACAGCTATAGAAGTCTAAATAGCTCAAGTTTTTATCAGGTTTTAAGTTCTTTACTCCTGTCAGGAGAACTCCTGTTTATTTTTAGCCAATAATATACTATGCCGATTATGAAGGCAGCAGTAGTGAGAATACTTCCTTCAAGACCGAATAAGCCGCCAGAAATCAAGTCTTTGCCAGCCAGCTGAGTGCCCCGAAAGACTGATCCTCCAGGAATATCGATGCCACTGACAAAGATTCCGTAGAAATTGCCCTGAATCCAGTTCCAGGCGGCGTGAAAACCACATATGGTGATAATCTGCTTTTTGGCAATGGACAATAGTGCGGCGAAAACGGCAAACAGGAACAGGTTTAGCTTGGGTAAAAGGGTTAGGCTGGGATTAGCTGCATGCAAGACGCTAAAAAACAGTGATGATAAAAGGATTCCCCAAAACACATTATATCGTTTGGCGGTAACCTGCAGCATATAGCCTCGAGCTACTATCTCTTCACTGCTGCCCTGAATAATAAACCCGACCAGCATCACAGTTATATTGGCCAGAGAACTGAGGTTAAAGTCAGAGTTTAGCTGAAGCCTTATTCCTCCCAAAGCTATTGCCGCAATGACAATCAGACTGAAATAAGCAATTCCCAGCAGCAATCCTTGAAAAAACTGCTTTAAAAACGCGGTACTCTGTAAGCCAATGCTTAAGGCCGGGCGCTTTTCTGCAAAGCGGGTCAGGGCGAAAGTTAAGGCGATGGCCACCCCAAAACCGATCGATAAGGTGTAAACTGCTGTCTGGTAAGGCTCTGGCAGCGGCAGCACCTCAGAGAGTAGTACGCCGCTAAGCTGGGATACTATAAGTATAGAAAACAGCAGTAAAGGCAGTATAAACAGGTTGTGAAACCATTTCGAGGGTATGTTATTGGTAAATAAAGAGTTATTGTTCATGATTTATTCCTCAGCATCGTGGTTTATGTTTATAGTATAGTATGCTCTTTTTCAATCTCATTTACAAACTAATCTTTACGAGGTGATGATATGTTTAATTTAAAAAAGCTGTTAGGTGCAAAATCAAAGATAGCAGAAGCTAAAGATGAGGAGTTGATATTAGCTGACGAGCACAAAAGAGAGATTTGGCTGGCAGGAGGTTGTTTTTGGGGAGTTGAGGCTTATTTCTCCCGAATTCACGGGGTTTATGATACTACTGTTGGCTACGCCAATGGAACAACAGAGAACCCTTCATACCATCAGATTGCTAAGACTAATCATGTTGAAACCGTACACGTCAAATACGACCAGAGTAAGGTTAAACTGCGGGCGTTACTGAAACATTTTTTCAACATAATTGATCCCACAGTTGAAAACAGACAAGGGAATGATATCGGTACTCAATATCGAACCGGTATCTATTATCAGGACGAAACAGAGCTGCCGATTATTAAAACTGTACTGGAAGAGGAGCAGCAAAAATACGCTAAACCTATTGTGGTGGAGATTAAAGCGCTGGAGCATTACTATTTAGCAGAGGATTATCATCAAAAGTATTTGCAGAAGAATCCCCACGGCTATTGTCATATTGATTTGTCGAACCTACCACAAACTGACAGTCAGATCGTGAACAACAGCAATTACAGTAAGCCCGCTGATGAACAGCTCAGGGGGCAGCTGACAGATATCCAATATCGGGTGACGCAGTTAAATGCCACTGAAAAACCCTTTGATAATGAGTATTATCAAACTAAAGCAGAAGGTATCTACGTGGATATAGTTACTGGAGAACCGCTTTTTTTGTCCAAAGACAAATTTGATTCCGGCTGTGGCTGGCCCAGTTTCACCCGGCCAATTGAAGAGGCTGTTTTAGTGGAGAAAAAAGATCGAAGTTATGGCATGGACCGAACTGAGGTGCGCAGCCGGGCCGGAGACAGTCATTTGGGACATGTTTTTAAGGATGGCCCCCAACATAGCGGCGGCCTGCGCTACTGCATTAACAGCGCCTCTCTAAGATTTGTTCCGCTGCAGGATATGGAACAGGAGGGATACGGTGAGTTTATTCCTTATGTTAAAAGTTAAAATTTAGTTTCAAATATTGATAAAGCAAAAGGTTATTAACGTATTTTAGCGAATATAATAATATCTTAAGACAGTGTCAATAATTATCAAAGTTAAATCACTTATTTCCGAGCATACTGGTCTAAATGCAGTTTTTAAACTGGATACGATTTTTATGCCGCCAGGGTATAGCTGGAAACGGCTATGCCTCCCATTGTGGAAAGGAAAAGGGTATTGCTGGTCCTTAGACAAAGTATGCAATAAATTCTTCCTTTTGGGAGAATTTTTTAGTTTTAAGACTGAGGAGGTTGAGACAATTAAGAAAAAAAATATAATAGTAATGGTAATAATCATTCTGGTGGCAGCAGCAATAATATCTGTTAATTTCTTTGCTGATGACTATCAGTCAGTGCTGAATGAGCATGGCTACAGCAAGGCTGACAGGATTAAACATGCTGAAAGTGAGCAGATTATCAGGGTTTATCATACCGAGGAGGGGATTGTACAGATTGTTGCCGTGCAAGGATACAAAAGTGTTATCAGGCTTTTGGTTGCCATTAACGATGAGCATGTCCAGAACGTTGCCATTCTAAGCCATAATGAAACCCCGGATTACGGCGGATACATTGTAGAAGACTGGTTTTTAGCCAGGCTTTTACTGCCAGTAAACCAGCAGCTTAGTCTGGTTAAAGTTGCTAAAAAAAATAGTAATGATGTCGTTGCTGTAACCGGGGCAACCATTTCGTCAAAAGCGGTTGTTACCGGTGTTAATCTATGTATAGAAAACTATGGGGGAATAAATCAATGAGAAATAGTGCCATGAAAAAAGTTTCGTTGTTGTTAATTGCTTTGCTGATTCTGTCCACAGCCTGTACCCAAAGCGAGCCGGCTGACTTCAATTACAGCTATGATGGCAGTTTAAAAATCACCGGCATCGAGGATGCTTTTGAGATTGCCTATGATGATATCTTTGCCATGGAAGCAGTGACCAAAACAGTACAAAGTGTTACCTCAAGTGGTGAAGAGGTTGTCAATGAGGTTAAAGGGGTGCTGCTAAACACCATTTTGCAATCAAAGGGACTGAATCAAAGCGACTTAAGCGCTGTCAGGCTAATCGCGGGCGATGGCTATGAAATAGATGTTCCCCCTGAAGTTGTAGCTGAGAAAGATATAATTTTGGCCTATGAGTTCGATGGCGAGCCGCTGGCCGAGGACAAGCAGCCGCTTAGGTCAGCTATTGATGGCGTCAGGACGATGTACTTTGTATCTCAGCTCCAGGAAATAAATTTAAGTCCAGCTGGTAATGATGAGCAGTCTGCCACACAGAAAGTTATTATTTTAGAGACTGAGGCCAGTGATTCAGAGCTTCATGACTATACCTATTACGAGAGCAATGACCAGGCTTTAAAAGTAGCAGAGCTATTCCAAAAGTATAATATTGCCAAAGACAGTACTACAAAGTTTGTCGCCGGAGATGGCTTCGAGAAAACAGAAAAATACGAGGTATTATCAGGTGGTTATTTTAAAGTAACCGGTGAAAACGTACCTCTGTTCATTGCCCCGGATCTGCCAAAGGGCATGCAGGTTAAAAACTTTATCACTGCCAGCTGTGGCCAGGTGGTCTTCATGTCTGCTGCTCAGGCTATTGCTAATCTGCCAACCAGAGAGATTGATGGTGTATCAGGAGCCAAACTGGAAGAGGTTATTAAAGCAAGCGGTTTAGATGGCGATTCATATTTGTTTGCAGCATCAGACAATTATCAAGCTGAAATTGCTCAGGAAAACCTGGAAAAAGGAATACTCTGCCTGGATGACAGTGGGCAGTATAAAATCAAGTTTGACCAGTCAATGCCTAAATCTGCTGGAGTTAAAAATATCTTAAGCATAGCCGTAGGTACGAGTGGAAAAGAGGCCAGCTCTGTGGTTGAAGAACCCCCAGCTGCGGTCTTTGACGAAGGTTTAACCACAAATTGGACAATTACCTTTGAGGGCTTAAGTGATGGTTCTTTTGACTTTACCAGTGAAAAAGCTGCCCGTAAATTAGAGCTGATCGAGCTGGAGACTACCTTTACCAAGGACGATCAACAAATCACCGACACCTGGGAGGGCTACCGGGTATTAGACGTGCTCAATTTTCTGAAAGTTACCGATTTTAACGGCCTGGTCATGACCGCCGGCGATGGCTATCAAATCGAGTACAGCAGGGATGAGATCGACGATAAAACGATATTTGCTGTCGTCAAAAATGGGCAGGAAATGACTGACGAATCAAATCTGGTCAGATTAGTTCAGGACACCGAGTTTGCCTCTAAGTGGCTTAAAGGCGTCTGCAAAGTAACTGTGAAATAGCAGTCGGCAGCACATAAAAGAGGGAGTACATGAATAAGAAAAGTACATTTTTACGTAAGTTCAGTATTTATGAGATTGTCGTAATTGCCCTGATGGCGGCATTGGGGCTGGCGACAAAACCGATTATTGTTCCCTTAACTCATTTAATAACCTCTCCACTTTTTATACCAGGTGGAGCAGTAGCCGGTGGCTTTTATATGATGTGGATTGTTTTAGGAGCTGCCCTGGTGAACAAAAGAGGAACGGCAACCCTGATTGCCTTTACCCAATCGCTGATAGTTATGGTGATGGGGGCCTTTGGCAGCCATGGTGTGGTTAGTATTATCACTTACTCCTTGCCGGGCCTGATGGTTGACCTGCTTTTTCTCATGGCGCGGAGAAAGATCAACGCCCCGATTGATTTTTTCCTGGCTGGAATTATTGCCAACATGAGTGGAACTTATCTGTCTAACCTGGTTTTCTTCAGGTTGCCAGCTATTCCGCTCATTCTGAGCCTGGCCAGTGGTGCATTGTCAGGGGGATTAGGCGGGGTAATCGCTTACTTTATATGCAGAAAAATTGCTGATTTGGGGTTTGATAGCTTTGAAGATGCTTAAGATAACTAAAATAATTACAGTATTGCTGGCCGCTCTGCTGTTGTGGAGCGGGTGTGATAGCGCTAATCCGGCCCGGCCTGAGCTAACAATAGTAGGGGATCTCCAGGAGTCAGTTAAACTGAATGATATTTGGAAGGAGCTCACTCAGGAGCAGATCAGTTACAATGAGCAGCGGCTGCAGGGGGTAAATACCGAGCTGCTGCTGCAAAGTTTGGCCCTGGTTTATGAGCAGAACGATATCTATTTTAAAGCTGCAGACGGATTTATGATCAAGCTGGCTGAGGATACCTTAGGGGAGTCTTATCTGGGGTATTCCGAGACTGATCAATGGGTTTTTATTTCAGATAAACATCCGGTTAACAGTAGAATAAAGAATATTGATGAAATGATTATTGTCAAAAACTCCGATAAAACACATTACGATTTTGGGCTGAATATAATCGTCGGCGACTCGACGATCAACTTTTCTTTGGGAGAGCTCAGATCCAGCCCGTATCAGGTTGCCGCATTTTCTGAGGGGGTTACGACTAAGAGTCATGGAGAAAAAGACTATGAGGTAGATGTGATGCAGCTTAAAAAAACTGTGGAACTGAGCAGCCTGGTTTCAGAGGATATCGACAGCCTGTTAGTAATGGATCAGGAGGGAGAATACGATTATATCTACGGGGAGACAGGGCTGGTTGAGATAGATGACAGCGGAATCAATCTTATTCTGTCTGACAGAATTTATCGTGATATTGTTGGAATGATTGTCAATCCTCCTGCTCATAATGTAATGGACACGTATTACGATACCCTGCATTATCTGCAACAGGGCCAGAATGTTCTGGTTATCTTAATCGATGGATTTTCATACCAACAGTATCAATACTTTTCTAAAAATCATCCAGACTTATTCCTTGCCGGTATTAAGAGGGTGGCCCGGGCCAATACCGTGTTTAAGCCAGTAACCAATGCCGGATTTGCAGCCATGATAACCGGCCAGCCGCCCCAAGTCAATGGGGTTCTCAATCGCAGTTATCGTGAACTGAAGGTGGATACTATCTTTGACAAAGCTGTTGACCTGGGGCAGAAAAGTATTTTGATTGAAGGAGATACCAGTATCCTTAAAACCAGCATAACTCCCTCACTCAATATTGATACCAACAAGAACGGTTTTAAGGATGACGAAATATTTTTAAATGCTATGGGAGAAATCAACAATGGATACGATTTGTTTTTTGTTCATTTTCACAGCTTAGATGAAGTGGGTCATAATTATGGAGCTATTAATGACAGTATTGTTCAGCAAATGAAGGTGCTGGACTCCTATGTTGCAGATTTAGTCAACAGCTGGGCAGGAAAAGTAGTTATCGTGTCGGATCATGGCATGCATAATACTGCTACCGGTGGCAGCCATGGGGAGTTTCGAGCAGAGGACATGCTGATACCTTATATGATTCTCGACGGGGGTAAGAACTAATGAGAAAGAGTAGCAAATTAGTAGTTGGGATTATTGTCATACTTGCTGTAATTATTGCAGTGGCAGCATACTTTAATCGAGAAAATGTCGCTGACAAAAAAGCCCTGATTGAAAATGCTGAGTTTATTGTCTATGATAACGGTCAGGAAGTTGTCAGGTATGATATGCAGGAAATAAGTGAAATGGGTGAAACCACTTTTAAAGCGAATTTAAAAACCAGCGGAAAAGCACCTATTCCCTATGAATATACCGGGGTCTTGCTAAAAAATATTTTAGTGGAGGCCGGTATCAGTTTAGAAGGAAAAAGCTCTGTTATTGTCAGTGCCGCAGATGGCTATGTTGTTGCGGTAGATATTGACAAAGTACTGGATGAAAACAATGTGTATTTAGCGTACAGAAGAGAAGGCGAGTTGATTGGAACCAAAGAGTCCGGTGGCAAAGGCCCCTATCAGATGATTATCAGTAAGGATCAGTTCAGTCAACATTGGTGTAAATACGCAATATCGGCTGAGGTCAAATAGTGGGGGACATAGATAACGGTTACATGGTTGAGGTAGACCGAGTTAGTTTCAGGTACCAAAACAGCGCTAAACCGGTGCTGACCGATATTAATCTGGGTGTCAGACGAGGTCAGGTTGTCGGTATTGTCGGCTTAAGCGGGTCAGGCAAGACAACCCTGATGAATATCCTCAATGGGATTATTCCTCGCCGAATCAACGGTGACTTTCAGGGCCGGGTTTTGCTTAATGGCCA
Organism: Bacillota bacterium; assembly: GCA_028280325.1. GTDB lineage: Bacteria > Bacillota > UBA994 > PWPR01 > PWPR01. The sequence goes on along the minus strand of JANQLZ010000129.1, from coordinate 41,862 downwards.
GGAGATTACTGAAAAAGATGTCTTTGAATTATCGACAGTGATTGCCACCGTCTTTCAGGACCCCGACAGCCAGATAGTATTCTCCAGTGTGGAAGATGAAATAGCTTTTGGTCCTGAAAATTTATGTGTTCCACCTGATGAAATACTACAGCGAATTGATGATATTACTGAGCTGCTGCAGATTGAAAATCTGCGCTACCGAAACCCCAATAATCTGTCGGGTGGAGAAAAGCAGCTGGTAGTAATTGCCTCGGTTCTAAGCTTAAATGTTGAGATTTTGATCTTAGATGAGTGTATGGCACAGATTGATAACAAGGGCCGACAGCTGATTATGGCAGCCATTAAGAACCTGAGGGACAGTGGCAAAACAATCATTATGGTTGAGCATGATTTTAGTAATCTGGCATATGCTGACCAGATATACCTGTTAGCTGACGGCAGATTAAAGCCTTATGATGGGGTACTGCAATGAACAATTATATTCGGATACATCAGGTATCTTACAGTATTAATGGCCAGGCAGTTTTGAATAATATTGATCTGTCCCTGGCTCGTAATCAGTTTGTGGCCTTGGTTGGACCCAATGGCAGCGGTAAAACAACATTGAGTAAGTTAATAATGGGAATTATTGCGCCGAGCAGGGGCTATATTTTAGTGGACAGTACGGATGTAAAGGATTTGGGTCTGGCAAATATCGGCTCAAAAATCGGATATTTATTTCAGAATCCTAACCGGCAGATATTTGCCGCCACTGTAATGGAAGAGCTAACCTTTGCCTACAGGTTTAAAAAGCATCAGCAACCGCAGCTTCAGCAGCAGGTTAATGAAATGCTGGCTGTCTTTGAGCTTGAGCATCTGAGCCAGGCCAAAACCTATTTTTTAAGCCATGGAGAAAAGCAAAGAGTTGCTTTAGCTGCTATTCTGCTAAATGATCCGGAATACCTGATTTTAGATGAACCGACTACCGGTTTGGATCAAAAAAGAAAAAAGGAGCTTAGCAGCCTATTGCAGAAAATAAGGTCTAAAAATATTGGCATGCTGATGATCAGTCATGATCATCAGTTCGTGCTGGAACAGGCCGACAGAATTATTGAGTTAGATCGCGGAGGGGTAGTCAATGAGCAGCACAGTTGACCCTCGAGCAAAACTGTTTTTAGTAATTTGCCTGTCTACCTTAGGTATAGTATTCGAAAATATTTGGACACTGCTGATTGTGCTGATCGCTGAGCTTATCTACGCAGTGATGCTGCAGGCCAATGTCCTTACTGCCATCAAAAAGCTGCGCAAGATGCTTTATTTAATCATCGGCATTGTTATTTTGCAAAGCCTGTTTATCAGAACTGGACGGGTATTGATCGGCTTTAACCATATTAAAATAATAACAGATGTCGGTTTAATCAAAGGGGCAGGTTATCTGCTGAGAGTAATGATCATTTTCTTATCGGGAACAATAATTGCTACCTCTGATATGCGTGAGTTGATTCAGGGTTTAATTCAATTGAAGCTCCCCTATGACCTGGCGTTTATGGCTTCGGTGGGAATAAAATTCCTGCCATTGCTGATGGAGCAGTTAAAAGACACCTTAATTGCCATTCAGTTAAGGGGAATAGACCTTAACTCGCTTAAACTAAAACAAAAACTGGAGATATATGCCTATATCTTTACACCGGTAATAGTTAACACCCTGACTAAGGCTAAACAGATATCGATTTCTATTGAAGCCCGGGGGTTTAGGGCTTTTAATCAGCGAACCAGTATTAAGGTTCTGAAATTTAAAGCCCTGGACTATGCTCTGGCATTGAGCAGTGCCATTGTAGCCGGGGTAATTATTATTTTTAACTGGCATTTATTGCAGATATGAGTAGGGGGAGAGAAAATGAAGGTTTTTGCGGTTATCGGGTATACCAAAACGGGAAAAACTACTACAATTGAGGAAATAATCAAGGAGTTAAAGCGCCGGAATTACAGTGTTGGCAGTGTTAAGGATATCCATTTTGAGCAGTTCAAAATAGATCAGGAAGGGACTAATACTCATCGCCATATGATGGCCGGTTCGGAACTGGTAACTGCCAGAGGGTTGTTTGAAACAGATATTCTTTATCAAAAACAATTGGATATTTACCAGATCGCCAGCTTTTATGATCATGATTTTTTAGTACTGGAAGGCTATTCAGAGGCCAATGTTCCTAAAATTGTAACTGGCAAAAATTTTCAGGACCTGGATGAAAAGATTGATCAGAGTACCTTTGCAGTTTCTGGCAGAATAGCTGCTGAGATAGCTGAGTACAAGGGGCTAAAAGCGATTAACGCTCTGGAGAATGTGGCTGGTTTGGTTGACTTAATTGAAGAGATCAGTTTTGAATTATTGCCTGATTACGACCAGCAGTGCTGTGGGGCGTGTGGTTATGATTGTCGGACAATGTGTGGCCTGATAGTTTCGGGTAAAAAGAAGAGAAGTGATTGTATAATAAACCAGGATGATGTGTCGCTTAAGATAAATGATAAAGCGATACCGATGGTACCGTTTGTAGCCAGGCTTGTTAAAAACGCAGCTCTGGCAGTGGTGAGCGAGCTGGATGGCTATCAGGAAAATGCCCATATAAAAATTGAGTTTGGCTATAATGAGAAAAAATACCGAAAGAAGTAAAGGCCTGACTGTTGTCAAGCAGTTCAATTCAAAAAAGAATGAAGTGTATTTGATTAAACATGGTGCAGAACAGTATATTCAAAAGAGATTTAATAATCAGGAGCTTTTTGAAACTGAAAAGAACTTCTATTTAATGATGATCAAGGAAGAATTTAAAACACCACGGCTTTTAGACTACAACTCATCAAAAAGGGAGCTGTTAATCGAATATATAGCCTGTTCAACACTGCTTGACAGGCTGGAAGCCTATGAGCTTAAGCAGAGCTATGATAATGCTTATAGCCTGTTAACCCAGCTTATTGACTACCTGTACAAATTTAGCCAGCTCCAGTATATTAAGAGCAATAACCTGTGTTATTATGACATTAACTTTAGAAATTTTCTGGTAATCAATCACCAGATTATTGGTATTGACTTTGAAGACATTCGTTCGGGTACATTTGTACAGGATGCGGCCAAAACCATAGCGATGCACCTGTTCTACAGCCCTGTGTGTTCGGATTTTAAACTTGAAGTGTCTGAACGGCTTAAGGCTTACTTGGCAGCAAGGTATCAAATCTCGGCAGCTGAAATTAACAGGCTAATTGAAGAAGAGATTAAAGCAATAAAGAAGCGAAGGGAACTCTCGTAATTGAGCATAAAACAAGAGACAGATATTGTGGAGAAGATGATCCGTCTTTACTGTAGCAAAAATCACAATACTGATGGCTCGCTCTGTGTAGAGTGTAGTAATCTTCTGGAGTATACGCGCAAAAGGCTCTATAAATGCCCCCATAAATTAAGTAAACCTTTCTGCAGAAAATGCAGCATTAAATGTTATACACCGCAAATGAGGAAAAAAATAAAGGCAGTAATGATGTATTCTGGACCGAGAATGTTAATATATAATCCAGTAATCACCCTGTCTTATCTGGTTAAAAAGCTAATATAGTTGGGCAATATGAACATAGTATGTCATATTAAAGGTGATAAGATCAATGGGGTGATATTATGGACGTACAAAACATTATCGATCAGATTAAGCAAAAGGACTTTGATCGGGAGTACTTTGTTAAGCTGGTTTTAAACGATGAGATTGCCAGAGACATAGTGGTCAGCAGTTTAGTCAATAATAAACATATCATGGTGTATTACCATTGCTACTACGTTGTAGATCTGGCTTCGCAAAAAGATCCCAGACTGTTTTACGACTATTTTGATGACTTTGCAGAACTGCTGGATCATAATAATTCATATCACAGAAATATCGGCTTGGCAATCATAGCTAATTTAACCGCAATTGATGCCGATCGAAAGCTAGATTCTATAATAGACAGATATCTTTTGCTGATTGATGACCAGAAAGTTATGACTGGAAATTGTTGTATTAAAAACCTGGCTAAGATTATTGGATATAGAAAGGATTTGACAGAAAAAATAGTAAATCTGCTGTTATCCTTAGAACACACCACTCGTTATCAAGCCAGGCAAATAGAACTTTTGAAACACGATATATTAACTGTATTTGATCTTGCTGTCGGAAATTATCATGATTCAAACAGACTGTATGCCTATATTAAAGCTTGTTTGCACAGTATCAGCCCTAAAACAAGGAAAAAAGCCCGAGAACTGTCCGCTAAATACTCGCTTTAATCTGCTGAATACTAGCTTGTAATTGCAATATAATATAGTATAGACCTGTTGTTATAGTTATAGTATGATGCAAATAGGAAGAAACAGATTGGAACAGACAGGAGAGAGATTATGCATAAAAAGATTATGCCAATTATCATTGTTACGATATTAGTGGGCTATTTTTCGCTGGTAATGTTAGGCATATTGAATCAGCCGGCACCGAATTTTCCTAGTAAAGAATCACTGTTCTTTATTCTGGGGATATTATTCCTGTTGTATCTTATTGTATCTTTAATCATAACTTTAGTCAGAAGGCTCAAGGAAATTGATGAGGAGGATCAAGATGATCTTAGTAAATACTGATTATATTGAAGGAAAGAAACTGGAAATGCTGGGCATAGTCAAGGGATCAACAATTCAATCCAAGCATATCGGCAGAGATATCATGAGTGGGTTGAAAACCCTGGTGGGCGGAGAGATAGGAGCCTATACAGAAATGATGAATGAAGCTCGGGCTATTGCTACCAAAAGAATGGTTCAGGAAGCTGAAAAACTGGGGGCGGAAGCTATTGTCAATATCCGCTATGCCTCAAGCTCGGTTATGAGCGGGGCGGCTGAGGTTATAGTTTATGGTACTGCCGTTAGGTTTAGTTAGGGTTCTTTCCACTGAGGCTCCCATAATTGAGCTAATTCTGCGTCATACAAAGAAATTTTCTCAAAGATATACCCTTGTATTATCTTTGTAGAAAATTTCTTCTATTCCTTGACTTAGCCTCAATTCTGGAAGCCACATCAGCCCCCATTGTTTCGTCGTTTAGTTACAATAGCTGGAACGATAGCCGAACATTGCATGAACAATAGCGTGAACGATTGTTTTCTGAGTTGCCGCAAAACTGTTTGCCATGCAAAAAATCTGCGTCGAGAATATACTACCAGTATTATTCTGACGCAGATTTTCTTTTTTCCTTAACTTAGCCTCAATAACCCATGTTACGAAGTAACACTTCATGCCGGAGGCACTTCATATTGCGAAGCAATACTTCATGTTGTGGTAACAACACTTCATTCCTCTGGGGGCTGGATGCTTTAGTTTGTACAATAGCTTAATAATGGGTTGGCAGTAGGTTGGCGATGGTTGGGCAATTGTAGGGCAATTGCTTAATGTACACTAGCCCTATGACTGGTTTGTGTTATTATAAATTCTAATTTTAGGGCTGTTAACAGCTCACTTGATTTTATTCAAGTTTAGCTCTTGATTTTTATTTTAGACAACTGTATAATACATCATAGACAATTGTCTAAAAAGGAGTGATCAATATAAAAAGATTACCATCTACAGAATTTGAAATCATGAAAGTAGTGTGGGCAAATAAGCCACCTATCACAACTAACATGGTTATGGATCAACTTGGAAGCAAAAGGAAATGGAAAGCACCTACTGTAATTACCCTAATGCTTAGATTAACTAAGCGTGGATTTTTAAGAACAGAAAAGAACGGTAAGGAGCGCTTTTATTTTCCGTTAATAGCAAAGGAAGACTATCTTAAGTTTGAAACAACCAATTTTATTAAGCAATATCATGATAATTCTTTTCTTAGCTTTGTTAATGCTTTTTATAACGGCAAGGAACTTAATGATAGTGATATAGAGGAATTGATGAATTTAGTTAAAAAATGGAACAAGTAATATGGAAAAATACATTATTATGCTTATTATTTGCTCCGTTGCCATGTCAGCATTTGCAGTGATATTTATTGCTTTAACTCCTTTATTGTCTAAAAGATATACTGCCAAATCACTTTACTATGCTTGGTTAGTAATTGTAATAGGCTTTATTATTCCTTTTAGATTTCATCTAGATACTGGTTTAATTAAAGTTGATGTGCCCCACCCTGTGGTGGAGCATATTGTGTCAGGTGAAGAGCAAATGCCAGATGACAAGCTCATTGTTACAAAGGCAGTGCCTGAAAAAAACCTGGTAAATATCGTATATCAGCTGGCTGTATGGTTATGGTCTATAGGCACAATAGCATTCATTGCAATTAATTGTATGAAGCATTACCGTTTTATTAAAACGATAAACCGTTGGAGTGAGGAAGTCACCAGCCAGGAGATGTTGAATATTCTACAAGAACTACGAGCGGAGTTAAAAATATCTCAGCAGGTAAAGTTAAAGGTCTGCTCCAGTATTGCAAGTCCCATGACAACTGGTTTTATTCATCCTGTTATTCTATTGCCAGCAACGAATTATACAGCAGATGAGCAGTTGTTCATACTTAAACATGAGTTGGTTCACTATAAGCGAAAGGATTTATGGTATAAAGCCTTGCTATTTCTCGCAACTGCAATCCATTGGTTTAATCCTATTGTCTACCTAATGGCCAGAGCAATAGAAGTGCAATGTGAAATATCGTGTGATGAGGAAGTACTTAAAAACATCGATTTTACAAAAAGATTGCAATACAGTGAGACAATTATTGCAGCAATTAAAACCCAATCAAGCATGAGGACAGCATTCTCAACCAATTTTTACGGAGGTAAAGAAACAATGAAAAAAAGAATTTTTTCTATAATGGATACAACTAAAAAGAAAATTGGAATTTTTATTCTTTGTTTTGCATTAGCAGGAACAATAGGAGTTGAAATGGTTTTTGCAGTAAACGATTCAAATAATAATAACATCAGCATAGTAAAGCAAGAAGTAATTACTCTTTCAGATAGTAATGATGGAACTATAAAGCAATCATCTGATGGGGGTAAAACATGGACCGATTATGAACCTTATAATGATGAAGCTGAATTTGAATGGTATACCTATGATGAGTACAAGAAATGGTTAGATAATACAAAAATAGAACTGCAACAGTTAGTCGAAACGAAAGCAATAGGATGGACATCCTCAAAAGGCGAGTTCACATGGACGCAAGAAATAATGGATGAATCAATTGAGATGTATGAAAAAATCCTACAGGAAATAAAAGATGGTGCAAGGGTATCAAAAACTAAGATTATTGACCAGTGGGTAGAGAATAAAGAAGATGGTGAAAGGTTATTTTCATCGAGCTTATTTAGTATGACCTCCTCAAACGCTGATAGTCAAGCTCTCATAGGTGCTGTTATAGATGGCAAAGATGGCGAGAATATTAATATTGGTCCTTATGAAACTTTAGAAGAATTACTCTCAGCTGCAAATGAATATCTTGAGGATGAAGTGGAAGCAAAGAGATTATCAAAAACAGAAGCAAGCGAGATCTATCAGAAAGTTGAAAGTGAAGAGTGTGTTATACGCGTAGGAGCAGCTACTCGTTTACAGGCAGAAAAGCTTTATAAGCAGTTAACTGATAAATAGGACTGGGTTATTTATAGAAAGCAACAACCTATGGGTTATTGCTTTCTTACGATTTAGTTGGTTTTTTAGTAGTATGATGAAAAAGCAAATCTGCGTCGAGAATATACTACCAGTATTATTCTGTCGCAGATTTTCTTTTTTCTTTGACTTATCCTCAATGAGGTCATGTAACACATGCAAACAACTTTTCAGCAATCAGCCTTGCTCAACAATGGTTAAGCTATTGTAAGAACCTACCGCCAGCCTATTGTCAACCAACTGTCACCCTATTGCTTGATAGATTGTTCACTTGAAATTTATATCTTACTAAAAATAGCTTCTTGCTCTAAATCCGTCAGTTTTTCTTCCTGGAAGCGCTGTAAATATCTAAGCAGATTAGAGGATCTGATTACCGGTGACTCAGTGATAACGTCACTGAGGTCAGCTTTCTTGCCAAAGACAACTACCGGATAGATCGGTACTGTAAAATTCGGGTCATTAATTCTTTTTCTAAGGCTTTTCAGGGCGAAAAAATTGTTTAAAGTCGGATTGGTAAAGTTCTTTGTACCCCTCTTGCTCTTGGCTACCCAGGTTTGGTCGGGCTCTTCTCCGATAATTTTTCCGTTGTAATCTTCAACATTAATAATAAAAATACCAGCCTTAGAGACAATTAAATGTTCTATCACGATATCCTCATCCCGATCATTTTTGACTATGATATGACTCTTTACCCTAAATCCCTTCGGCAGGCGTTGCAGCTGTTGCTGGGTAGTTTTATAGGCATTTTGCCGCAAAAAGGCAATGACTACTCCAACAATTATTACAGCTAAGATTATTAGCTCTGTCAAATGATTCATATTGCGCCTCATTTCAATTTTAATAACACCATTTTATACCTTATCAGAATTGATTTAAAGCCAAAGGTATATAATTAGGGGTTGCTGAAGTTAAATTCTGCTATTTGATTTTGAGATAAATATATTATATCTGTTATAATTATGGGCGAGATACCTTGGTTATAGGAGTGAAATAAATGATTACCAAAGCGCCACGCGGTACATATGATGCAATTTCCGGATTAATAGAGCGCTATCAACATATCGAACTGGTTTTTAGAAATGTAGCAGAGACATTTGGTTACAAAGAAATTCGCACCCCTGTTTTTGAGCATACCGAGCTTTTCGAAAGAGGGGTTGGGGACACCACCGATATCGTCCAGAAAGAAATGTATACTTTCAACGACAGGGGCGGCAGAAGCATTACCCTGCGCCCTGAGGGTACGTCACCAGTAGTGCGGGCCTTTGTTGAGAAAAAGCTCTATGGGCAGGCTTTACCCGCTCGATTTTATTATAGTGCCATTCCCATTTTCAGATACGAGCGCCCCCAGGCTGGCCGGCTGCGTCAGCACCATCAGTTCGGCGTAGAGTTGTTTGGCGCTAATGACCCCCGAACCGATGTTGAGGTAATTGATTTACTGGATACCTTTTACCGCAAATTGGGATTAAGTCAGTTAGCCCTGCAAATCAACTCAGTTGGCTGCCCAAAATGCCGACCCGAACATCGAGAGGCGTTGTTAAAGTATTTGGCAGATTGTCAGAGCGAGTTGTGCGCTACCTGTCAGGATAGAATTGAACGCAATCCGATGCGCATTCTGGATTGTAAGAATGAGCGCTGCCGACAGTTAACCGCCGGTGCCCCGGTGACTATTGAGCATTTGTGTGCGGACTGTGATGAGCACTACCAGGCTGTTAAGCGCAATCTGGAGTTATTGGCTATCCCCTATACGGAAAATACTCGTTTAGTAAGAGGCCTGGACTATTACACTAATACAGCATTTGAATTTTGCAGTACTGCCCTGCAGGGGTCAGGAAACATTATCGGCGGGGGCGGCAGATACAATGGTTTAATAGAAGAGATTGGCGGACCCAGTCTACCCGGAATCGGATTTGGAGCTGGCCTGGAGCGAATTGATTTAGCCTGTCAGGCAGAGGGGGTTGTCCTGCCCGCAAAGGGATACTGTCGGGTCTATCTGGTCCGGGCTGTGGATACTGCTGCTGATCTTTGCTTTCAGTTATTACATGATCTGAGACAGGCAGGCGTCGCAGCAGATATGGATTACTCGCAGCGCAGCCTGAAATCTCAGATGAAGCAGGCGGCCAAGCTTAAGGCAGATTTTGCATTAATTATTGGCGAAGAAGAATTGAGTCAGCAAACAGTCTCCCTTAAAAATATGGTTACCGGACAGCAGACGACGATTTTAAGATCAGCAGCCCTGCAAACTATAAAAGAATTACTCTGATAAAGCCAACTATAAGTGACCAGCAATTACCTCTTTCAGGGCTCTTTTGCTGCTCTTCGACTGCTTATTATTGACAATAATCTGTTTTTAGACATACTCTGTATTAGAGGCGACTTGTTGATTTTTTGTTTAACGGACAAGCTTTTTCTAATCGTTGTTTCAGATAACAAATATAACCAGAGTAATATTCGATTATAATCGAATATTACTATTGACATAGATCAATATAGGTATTACTATTGTGATATAGCTTAAAACTAGGAGGTGTAGAATTGGAGCATATTAAAGATAATATCTATTTAGAAAACTCAATAGTTTTTGAGCTTTTGAACACCATGTTTTACATTAACTGCCAGGATAAATTGAACAGTAATCCTTATCGGAAAAGATATGTTTCATCTAGTACTTTGGAATGGATGGCCAGTATTGATGCCCAGCTTGACCAGGATATTAGAAATGAAATTAAAATCTTTTTTGATCTGGACAGCTATTGTGCCCATGGCTTGATTCCGTTGATTTATAACTACGGTGTCTACCTGGATATTCAGGAATTTATATTCTATTTTTTAACCAAGGTAGACTCACTGGAGATTGTCAAAAGTTTTTTAGGCCCTGTTTACACGATGAATGCTGTTGGTAAGGATAATCTGTGTTCAGAGACGGCGATAGAATATATCAAGAACATGAATATTCCCGAGCCTGAGAAGTGGAAACTAACTTACTTTTTCACAGATGTCAATGGAACAAAAGAGCGTCTATTTAAACTGATTTCTGATTTTTACCGGCTTTACTTCAAGAAATTTGAGAAGAGTATTGCCGAGAAGTATACCCAGGACAGAGCCAGAATGAGAAAAGAGCTTGGCAGTAGCATGTTTGAGAATCTGGGCACCCTTTTGGCCAACGAGATAGATGTCATTAAAAGCTTTGACCAGGTTGTGATTTTTCCGATTCACTATTACGGGGTTTCATTGACCTCTATAGTTGTTGAAAACAACCTGTTGTCGTTGTTCGGTATGGACAGATTGAAATTAATCCAAATGGATCAGGTAGATGATTCCTTAGATTCCTTAAAAGCAATATCAGATGAAAAAAGAATAAAGATTATTCGCATGCTCAACCAAAAAGATTTGTACGGATATGAGATCGGTCAAAGGTTGGGTTTGTCAGATTCGACGGTATCTCATCACTTGTCGGTATTGGTCAGAGCCAAGGTGATTGAGCCGTCGCGTAAGGAGAACAGGGTTTATTATAAAGTAAATAAAACAATGATCGAAGATATTTTGGATCGAGTGAAGCTGTTATTAACCTAATTTTTACAATTAGAACAGGCAATTTACATTGGGTAGGTCATACGATCTACAATTAGGAGGTAGGCAAACAGTGAAGCATTATGTATTGGCTATAGATGTAGGCAGCACGACGACAAAGGCCATATTGTTTGGTCCCAAAGATGGGCTGCGGCTGATAGATTGGGCTGGGTCCCCGACAACCGTCGAAAAGCCACATGAGGATGTCATAGTCGGGGTCAGGAACTCGATCAGAATGCTTGAAAAAAAATGTGATAGAAAACTAATCCACGACGGCAAGGTTATTACCCCAGCCAAAGATAAAGAGGGTATTGACGTTTTTGTAGCCACCAGCAGTGCTGGCGGCGGCCTGCAAATGCTGGTTACCGGGGTTATAAAAAAGATGACGGCTGATAGTGCCCATAAGGCAGCCCTGGGTGCCGGAGCAATAGTTACCGATGTTCTGGCGGTAGATGATGGGCGCACGGATTTGGAGCGAATTCAAAGAATCCAGCGCCTGCGACCGGATATGGTGCTTATTTCAGGAGGAATTAACGGGGGCAATGAAGTTCATGTCACTTCTATGGCCGAATTAGTGGCCAAAGCCCATCCTCAATCACGCCTGGGCAACAGGTTTAAACTTCCGGTTGTTTATGCCGGCAATGAAGATGCGCGGGATAAAGTCGGCAGATTTTTAAAGGATGTTGCCGAGGTATACCATGTCGAAAATCTGCGCCCGGTATTGGAGAAAGAAAATCTGGAGCCGACCGGGGATAAAATTCAAGAGCTGTTTTTAGAGCATGTCATGTCCCATGCTCCAGGATATGAACAGCTGATTGAACTTACTCAAGGCCGCATTATGCCCACCCCTAACGCGGTAGGGGAACTATTGCAGGCTATTGGCAGAAGAAATGAAATAAATGTTATGGCAGTAGATATCGGGGGAGCTACTACTGATGTGTTTTCCAGTATGCTAATTGGACATCGTCGATCCGATGCCACTTATATTGATGAAGTAACCAATAAAATTGAGGTTGCCCCGCGTGACCTGAATTATCGAAGGACATTTTACCGATCTGTAGATGCTAACTTGGGTATGAGCTACAGTATTGGCAATGTCTTGGCTGAAGCTGGCGGAGACAATATAATGCGTTGGCTGCCATTTAATATCAGCGAAGGTGACCTGCGGGACACTTTGTCCAATAAGATGATCCATCCTACGGTTTTACCCCAAACCAGAGAGGCCATTTTAATCGAGCATGCGGTGGCCAGAGAGGCGATCAGTGTAGCGGTTAAAAGGCATAAGCTGATGGCTTCCGGCTTGAGCGGGGTTCACATTGTGCGATCCATCGACGATACCTTTGATCAGGTTAATGTCAGTGAACTATCTTTAATTCAGGATGATGATATCGATGTCATAATCGGTTCGGGCGGGGTCTTATCTCACACCCCTAATCGAAAACAGGCTTTAGCAATTATGCTCGACGCCTTCCAGCCTGTAGGAGTTACTGAGCTATATGTTGACAGCGTCTTCATGATGCCGCACTTGGGAGTAATGCTGGGAGCAATGGGGGAAGAGGTCTTCAATGTCTTAAAAAAAGACTGTTTAATCCCTCTCGGCACCTCTATCGCACCAGCAGGGCCGGCAGCTCAGCCAGGTAAGAATTTAGCCAGAGTAACAGTTAAGTACCAGGATGGCCGGGTTGAAAAGCAGGATATTATTGCCGGCAAGCTGATTGCTTTGCCGCTGGACGAAGGAGAGTCGGCAAAAGTTAATATCAAGCCAGCCTTTGGCTATAATTGTGGGGAAGGTGCTGGTCGAACTGTTGAAGCCCTGGTGGCTGGTGGATCAGTTGGAATTATCCTTGACGGCCGAGGGCGGCCAATTATAGTTCCCCAAAACCCTCAGCAGCGATTGAGACAATTAAAAGAGTGGTTTAGAGCCTTGGATGCTTATCCCACGCATTATATGGAGGTGTAGAAATGCCGGTTGCATTAGTAAAAGCTATTAACAATTTGCGGATAGTTACCAAGGACAGAAAACTGGTTTACCCAGGAGAGGTCTTTGTAGCTGAAGGGGATCAGGTTGAGGCCTCAACTGTAATTGCTCGGACAGAACTGGATTTTTCACCACCTTTAACTGTCAAGGTTGCAGCTTATTTCGGCATGGCTAATGATCAGATCAACAAGATCTTAAATATAAATGAAGGGGATAGTGTTACCAAAGGAGAGGAAATTGCCACTCTGAAAAAGGGTTTCTTCAGCAAAAGGCAGAGTTTGGCTTCTCCGTTTACCGGAGTAGTTGAACACATCTCTTTGAGCCGGGGCGAGGTAGTTATTAGAGAGAAGTTCTCAGCAGACGAAGCTTTAGTCGTCATTGATGTAGCCAAAAGGCTTAATATCTCTCCCTTTTTCCTAAAAACATTTTTGCATGTTATTGAGGGACAGGATGTAACCTATAACCAAACTTTAGCCTCTGCCGACGGCATGGCTACCGGAGCGATAAGATCTCCGGTTCGAGGTACTATTGAGAGAATTGACACTCGCAAAGGAACAGTCTCTATTAGGCGCCCCTATAGTCCAGTCAACCTGTACGGCTATATCAGTGGTACGGTGAAAGAGGTAATCCCCCAGTATGGTGCAGTTGTGGAAACCCCCGCCTGTTATATTGAAGGGGTTTTTGGGGTAGGCAATGAGACCTACGGGGAATTGGTTATTATAGCCAACTCTGCTCAAGATCTGATAACTGGTGACATGGTAACCAAAGAGCACAGTGATAAGATTCTGGTAGGTGGTGCCGGTATTACCTACCAAGCCATTCAAAAAGCCATATCACTACATGTTCGAGGCATTATTGTAGGTGGGATAAGAAATCACGATGTAGTGAAAATAGTGGGCAGAGAGATTTCTGTGGGAATTACCGGCCAGGAAGAAGATGATATTACTCTGATAGCCACTGAAGGTTTTGGGCAGGTGCCGATGCTGCCGCGCACCTATCAACTATTGCAACAACACGCTGGTAAAATAGCCTCAATTAATGGAACTACTCAGATTAGAGCTGGGGTTATCCGGCCAGAGATTATTATACCGTTGAACGCTGAAGTTTCTCCGGTGATAGATGAAGAACAAACCCTGTTGGAACCGGTCGTAGGAATGAAAGTTAGGGTTATTAGCGACCCTTATTACGGCATGTGGGGTACAGTATTAAAGGATGGGAGTCATAAAACTACTCTGCCAAATGGCACAGTTCAAAACGTTGTTGAAATTAAGCTTGAATCTGGCGAGGTAGTACAGTTGGGTGAAAATAATGTGCTAGTATATGAGGTGTAAAAAATGAAAGTTAGGATATGGGTTTTATTTGTGATCTTAATTGCATCTGGTCAGCTTGTTTTTATGCAGGTTTTTGCTGAATCTGGGATGATTTCCTTACTTCGTTGTTTGATTATGGTTACCGCCATTACTTTGTGGGGAGATGGAATTGGCCAGTTTGTTTTAAGGTTACCGATGTATAATTATGCTCAATTTTTCAGCTATATCAAGGTGGAGATCATCAATCAGTTGGGATTTATGACTATCTTTGCTGCAGCTTGGTGCGCTCTGTCTGAATTTATAAATCAATATGAGTATAATACGCTGGCTTTTATTGTTGACGGAGGGTTGGTGCCGGCTGTTTATTACATGTTAATTCATATGAACAGATTTAATCAGACCGATACCAGGAAGCGGCGGTTAAAGCCAAAAATAACTTAAGTTAATAGACTACAAAGAGGTGCTTGCCATCAGGAAGCACCTCTTTTTTGTCAGTACCAAGCATCTTAGTTAATAGATTTCCATTCTGGCTGCCTGATTTGGGGCTGGTATTCTTATCGGTAAAAATAAGTCTCTCAACAGCAAAATCTGTTATAATAAACTGGACAATAAACTGTTTGGGGTGGACGATATGCTGGTTGCTGTTTATGCTGATGAAAATGACCAGATTTTTGAGGATGAAAGATTCTGGGCTCTGGCAAGAATGGGAGATTCAATTGTTGAAATAGATGATCGGGAATTTATCCCGCTGCCAGTAGGCAGTTCTTTAATGGTGCTGCCTCAGAGGCTGCCCATCGGCTTAAGCCGTCTGACCGGCAATTTCTCAACCATCACCGATAGAGGCCAGGCTGTGGCGGCTTTGCTTCCGCAGGGTTACACCAGAACTCTGCTGCCAGCGGCTGTTGCCCTTAGCGGCAGCTCAGTGTTGCCACTGTTTGGCTATACTGCGGTAGCCTGGCATGTGGAAGAGCAAAGATTTTATGTTGCTGCTGTCCTGACCGATACAGACAAACACAAGTGGCAGCCCCATAATTACAATACAACTAACCTGGCTGGATTAATAACAGCTGCGATAAGCCGGTATCCCGATAACCGCATTCTGAGTCAGCTGGCGCACTGTGCCGAGGAATACGGTTGTTTCACTGCTCAGAATATTTTTTATCAGCGCTGGGAGGCGGGCATTCCGGTTTCGCCGAAATGTAACGCACAATGTGTAGGCTGTATTTCAGAGCAGGTTGCGGACTGCTGTCCCTCCCCTCAGCAGCGTATCAACTTTATTCCCACTTTACCTGAGGTGGTAGAGGTTATGCTCGCCCATTTAAGCAGGGCCCCGGGGGCTATTGTCAGCTTTGGGCAGGGGTGTGAAGGAGAGCCTCTGCTGCAGGCCAATCTGATTTCTCAGGCAATTAAAATGGTACGCTCGGATTGTACAGCTGGTATTATTAATATCAATACTAATGCCGGTCATACGGCCGGAGTGAAACAGGTCTGTCAAGCTGGAGTTGACATGCTGCGGGTCAGTATGATCAGTGCCATCGCTGAGCACTATCATGCCTACTATCGGCCAACCTATACCCTGGAAGACGTTAAAAGGTCGCTCAAAATAGCCAAGGAACACGATGTTTTTGTCTCCTTAAACTGGCTGACTATGCCGGGAATAACGGATACAGAGCCAGAAATTACAGCTCTGATTCAGCTCATCAGAGAATACAGGATAGATATGCTGCAGCTGCGTAATCTCAATCTTGACCCGGACCAGTACCGACATATTTATCCGGGATTCCAGCAGCAGTCGGGGTTAGGCATAATTGCCATGTTAGAGGTCCTGCGCCAGGAATTGCCGAACATTGTGATAGGTAATTTTACTCTAAGTGAAATAAACCCCTAGTTAAGACAGTGTTGTCAAAAAAGCTTGCATTCCTTTAAGAAGATATGCTATAATTCTTTTTGCGACTTTATATGAGGTAGGTGAAAGATGTGAAAAAAGACATTCATCCAAATTATAATAAATGTACTGTTACTTGTGCATGTGGTAACACATTTGAAACAGGCTCTACCGCAAAGCAGCTAAGTGTCGAGTTATGTTCTAAGTGTCATCCATTTTTCACTGGTAAGCAAAAACTGGTTGATACAGGCGGTCGAGTAGAACGCTTTAACCGCCGTTATAATATGAATAAAAAAGCAAAGTAGAGTCGATAGCGACTCTGCTTTTTTGGTTTCAGGTGTAATTCTGCCAGCCTTGTTTTTTGCCCCTTCTAATCTAGTGCGAAAGTTGAGCTAATGGGTTATAATAAAAGAGTTAGTCATAATATAATAAAGATTAAGATGGAGTGAAAAACAGATGATGCCGATAATAAATGAAGGTTGGCTGGAAGTTATCTGCGGCAGCATGTTTTCGGGGAAGAGTGAAGAGCTGATTCGCAGAATAAAACGTGCTCGCTATGCTAAACAGAAGGTTCAGGTATTCAAACCCAAAATAGATAATCGCTACAATAATCAAGAAGTGGTCTCCCATAATGGCTCAAGTGTGACCGCTATTAATATCGAACGACCAGAAGATATTATCTCCTGTATTGATAACGATACTAAGGTTGTCGCTATTGATGAGGTTCAGTTTTTTAGTGAAAGGATTATTAGTGTATGTCAGCAATTAGCAAATAATGGCTTGCGGGTTATTGCTGCGGGATTAGATACAGATTTTAGAGGCCTGCCTTTTGGCCCTACTCCGGGATTAATGGCCGTAGCGGAGTATGTGGATAAACTACAGGCTATCTGTATGAGATGCGGAAATCCAGCCAGCAGAACCCAGCGGCTAATCAATGGTCAACCCGCTAAATATGGCGAGCCGATAGTTTTAATCGGGGCAAGTGAGTCATATGAAGCGAGGTGTCGGCACTGTTATCAGGCTCCGATTATTGCTGAGTAGACAATGGTCTGGAAAGGATTAACATGTTAAGAAAAGAAACAATCGGAGGGCAGGCTGTCATTGAAGGGGTAATGATGCGAGCTCCCAGAGGATATAGTATTGCTGTGCGCTGCCCTGATAACCATATTTCTATCAAAACTGAGCTGACCAATAAAGGAAATGCCAAATGGCGTAAGATGCCCATTGTCCGAGGGGCATTTAGTTTGGTCGACAGTCTGTACCTGGGTGTTAAAAGCATCATGTACGCTTCCAATGAGGCCCTGGGGGAAGAGGAAGAGCTCAGCGACGGTGCTCTATGGCTTTCAGTGGCGTTGGGCATTGGCGGGTCGGTATTATTATTCATGATTTTGCCAACATTATTAGCAGGACTGGCCAGGCAGCTGATCGACAGTCCTTTACTGCTCAATCTGCTTGAGGGCACGGTGAGAATATTAATTTTTATCTTTTATGTAGTTATGATTGGCAGAATGCCAGATATCAAACGGGTTTTCCAATACCATGGAGCCGAGCATAAATCGATTAACTGTTACGAAGGCAATTGTTCTTTAACGGTTGCCGAAGCCCAGAAATGTTCTACGGTTCATGTTAGGTGTGGTACCGCCTTTATGCTGCTGGTGATGATCATAGCGATCTTTTCTTTTTCACTGTTTGGCTGGCAGTCTATCGGAACCAGAATCTTGACCCGAGTGATTCTACTGCCTTTAATTGCCGGGATCAGCTACGAAGTGATTAAGGCTGCAGGTCGGCACAAAGATCAGCCGATCTGGCGGATTATCTTAGCTCCTGGTCTCTGGATGCAGCGTTTAACAACGGCTGAGCCAGATGATGATCAGGTAGAAGTCGCCCTGGCAGCTCTCAAAGCGGCCATGAAAATCAATGGCCAGAATGTAAATTATGATGCAACAGAGGTGAAGTAGATGCTTGATAAATTAGAGGCTATCAAAAAACGATACCAGGAAATAACGGGCCTGTTATCTCAGCCTGAAATAATTAAAAACCAAGAGAAATTTCGTGAATACTCTCGTGAACATGCTAATCTGTCAGAGAAAGTGGCTGTTTATGATAAATATCAAAAAACAGTTGAGGAGATAAAAGATTGTCAAATTATGCTTGATGATCCTGATACTGAAGAAGAGTTTCGAACCATGCTTCGTGACGAGTTGAAGCAGTTGCAGAGCGGGCAGGATGAATATGAACAGCAGTTGAGATTTCTGTTGCTGCCCCAAGACCCTAACGATGAGAAAAATGTCGTTATGGAAATCAGAGCTGGCGCTGGTGGAGATGAGGCGGCATTATTTGCGGCAGTGTTATTCCGCATGTATGCCCGATATGCTGAAAGGCAGCGTTGGAAAGTTGAGGTTATGGATACAAGTGCAACAGGTATCGGCGGGTTTAAGCAGATAACTTTTGTTATTGAAGGGCGAGGAGCATATAGCAGGTTAAAGTATGAAAGCGGTGTCCATCGTGTCCAGCGAGTACCGGCCACAGAAACAAGCGGGCGGATTCACACCTCTACCGCCACAGTTGCAGTATTACCGGAGGCTGAGGAGATTGATCTGCAGGTTGACCCCAATGAGGTTAGGGTGGACATATTCTGTAGCAGTGGCCCGGGTGGGCAGTCAGTTAATACTACCTATTCAGCAGTACGCTTAACCCATGTTCCTACTGGCTTGGTGGTTTCCATTCAAGATGAGAAATCTCAGATTAAAAACAGAGAGAAAGCGATGCGGGTGTTGCGCAGTCGCTTGTTGGAGATTGAACAGGCCAAAAAAGATGCAGAACTGGCTAATGAGCGGCGAAGCCAGGTTGGAACAGGCGATCGCAGTGAGCGTATCCGGACTTATAATTTCCCTCAAACCCGAATCACTGATCATCGAATCGGTTTAACAGTTCATCAGATGGAAAAGGTGCTTGATGGCGAAATTGATCCCTTTATTCATGCGCTCAGCACAGACGATCAGGCCCGAAAATTGGCCAAACTGGAAGGGTAGCAATGAGACTACGTCAGGCCTGGAACCAGTGCAGCAATTTATTTGCTGCCCATAAAGTAGAAAACGGACGGGCTACTGCTCGTCTTTTATTAATGCATTTAATGCAGTATACTTTTACCCAGTTTATCACTAGCCTGGAGCAAGAGCTGGCGCCTGCTGCCATAGCAGAGCTCCAGCAGCTGAGCCAGCAAATTGTGCTGGGTAAGCCGTTGCAGTATATCACCGGCCAACAGGAATTTATGGGCTTGAATTTTGATGTTGACGAAAATGTGCTCATTCCCCGACCGGAAACAGAGCTGCTGGTCAGCGCTGTTTTAACTAAATTGAACTGCCATAATCAAATTAAAATTGCTGACATTGGGACGGGCAGCGGAGCAGTTATTATTTCACTGGCAACTAAAATAAAGCAGGCCGTCTGCACAGCGGTTGACATCAGTAAAGCGGCCTTAGCAGTGGCCAGAAAGAATGCCCGGCGTCATCAGGTGGCTGAAAGAATAACTTTTCTGCAGGGCGATTTATTAA
Organism: Bacillota bacterium; assembly: GCA_028280325.1. Classification (GTDB taxonomy): domain Bacteria; phylum Bacillota; class UBA994; order PWPR01; family PWPR01. Next base: position 21,940 of record JANQLZ010000129.1, on the reverse strand, counting down.
ATCCATTACTCCCGGCTGTAGAGAAGTTTCACATAATTGTCAGTAATCCCCCCTATTTGTCGACAGATCGAATGAAGTCTCTGCCTTTAAATGTCAGGCAGGAGCCGGCGCTGGCCTTATACGGTGGCGTTGACGGTTTGGACTGCTACCGAAGATTGACAGCTGATGCGCCAAAGCTTTTAAAAAATGGTGGACATTTATTGGTTGAGATTGATTGTAACCAGGCTAAGGCAGTTGCCAGCCTTTTTAAAGCTAATAAATTTCTGGAGATAGAGATCCTTTCTGATTATGCTGGCCTCGACCGAATTGTCGTTGGAAAATGCCAAAAATAAGTCTTTAAAAAAACTTTTGTCATGTTATAATTTGATTTATAAATTATTATACAAGTTGTCTGCAATACTGGCACACCTTAATTTACAGGGCATAAAATAAATTGGTGAGTTGAATTAATATTGTTCTAACTTGATTATCAGAATGCAGGAAATTTAAATTTATTATCGTATCCCAATGTCATTGTTGATTGTGATTATTGGCCATATTTAAACATGTAATATTATCATTAGCTTTAAAACTATCATAGATTGCTGGCAGTGGGGCAGAGTCCCTACTGCCATTACTCAATAGGGGGAGTAGGCATGCAGTTGCGGGGAACAATGAGAGAGGACAGTAATGGTGCCTTGAGTATCGGTCAGATAAACACTCAAGCATTGGCAAAAAAGTATGGCACACCGCTTTATATTATTGATCAGGGGTGTATTGAAAGCAATATCAGCAACTTTAAGAGCTGGTTTAGCTCTGACCTGGTTGAAACAGAGATCGTCTATGCCTCAAAAGCCTTCATCAATGGCTATATTTGCAGATTGGTTGCTGAGAATGGGCTGGGTATCGATGTAATCTCGGCCGGAGATATGGACTTATTAAAAAAAATTCAGTTTCCAATGTCCAGAGTATATTTACATGGCAATGCTAAATCAAAACAGGAAATAAAAATGGCTTTGGCCCTGGGTGTGGGCCGGATTGTAGTAGATAATTATGATGAACTGCAGAGGATTAGAGAGATATGTGCTGAATACAGCTATCGTGCAAATATCTTGCTCCGAGTCAATCCAGGGGTAGAAACTCACACCCACAAGTATCTGAGAACTGCCCTTGATTCTTCAAAATTTGGCATAAGCTTATACCAAAATGATGTTCTGTCCAAGATTAAACAGCTGAGCAGTGATCCTTATGTTAGGCTGATGGGACTGCACTGTCATATCGGATCACAGATTAATGAAGAGGCCGCCTTTATCAGAACAGTGGAGATCATGCTCAATTTTTGTGCGGAGATCAGTGCCCAAACAGGAATAGGATTGACTGAATTAAACTTTGGGGGAGGTTTCGCTATCTACTATGCCAAACGTGATACCCCACCGCAGTTATCTTCCCTGTTACCTGCTATTGTTCGAAAGGCTGAAGAGCAGATTGTCAAGCGAAATCTCAGCTTAAAAAAAATTGTTATTGAGCCGGGCCGCGCTATAGTTGGAGAAGCTGGAACCACTTTATATAAAATTGAAGCACATAAGACAACCTACAGTGGACGCAAATACCTAATGGTCGACGGTGGCATGGCCGATAATCCACGCCCTGCCCTGTACAACGCTCAATATGAAGCAGTGGTAGTAGACAAATTATCTGTAGACAAGACCGAACGAGTGGCAGTAGCTGGCAAGTGTTGTGAATCAGGCGATATATTAATCGAGGATATTATGCTCCCTCCGACAGAGAATGGAGATATAATAGCAATTGCCGCTACAGGGGCGTATAACTATGCTATGTCGAGTAACTATAACGGGCTGCCGCGCCCGGCTGTTGTAGCAGTAAAGAACGGGCAAGAACAACTGGTCACAAAAAGACAGGAGCTTCAGGATATTCATAGCTGCGATGTTGCGACCGACCCGCTGTAGCTTGGGTCTAGATGCGTAGTTGAGAAATGTATTAATACAATGTTGTCGGGCTGCATAAAATAATCTCAGGTAGTCTGTGCGCTGTTTTGTAGCAGCTAAAACGATTAGGAGTTGAAGATATGCTTTTTCAAGGATCAGGTGTAGCAATTGTCACCCCATTTAATGCCGACAAATCAATAGATTTTAAGACATACAGTAAATTATTAGAATGGCATATTGCCGAAGGAACAGATGCCATTATTCCCTGCGGTACCACTGGAGAGGCCTCTGCCATGTCCAAAGAGGAGCAAAAGAAGGTCATTCAATTCACGGTGGAAAAGGTAGCCGGTAGAATACCGGTGATAGCCGGCACAGGCAGCAATAATACTTATCAAGCTCTGGAGATGAGCTTGTTTGCTGAAAAAGCTGGTGCCGATGGGTTGCTAATTATCAACCCCTATTACAACCGGACCTCTCAACAGGGTATTGTAGCTCATTTTAAGTATATTGCTGATCAACTCAAGACCCCAATTATTGTTTACAATGTGCCAGGTAGAACTGGCTGCAATATTCAGGCTGCCACCATGGCAGAGCTGGCTAAACACCCCAATATTGTGGGCTTAAAAGCGGCAAGCGGCGATATTGCTCAGATTGCTGAAATAGCTCGGTTATGTCCTTCAGATTTTACGTTATACTCAGGAAATGACGATCACGTAGTTCCGATATTGTCGCTTGGTGGTCGAGGAGTGGTCTCGGTGGTTGCCAATATTTTACCCCGGGAAACCTCAAAAATGGTCCATCAGTATTTGGATGGTAACCCAACTGAAGCGCTGCAGATGCAGCTCAGAATGAATGGTGTTGTTAAAGCTCTGTTTACTGAGAACAATCCAATTCCAGTAAAAAGAGCGATGAAGTTTTTGCAATTGCTGAATGGTGAACTGCGTCTGCCATTGATAGAGATGCAGGTAAATACAGCAGAGCAGCTAAGACAAGAGTTAGTCACCTATGGCTTAATGTAGCAGCTCGACGGAAAAAACCATTTAACCTGGTCAAGGAGAAGTATATGAAAGTAATTGTCTATGGTGCAGACGGTGTTATGGGCAGGCAGCTGAAAGCCCAAATAGATTGCAGGCCTGAGGTAGAAACAGTGGCAGAGATTACCCCGCTTGTTTCAAACGGATTAACCTGTCTGGCCGAATTTAAAGGAGAATCAGATGTAGTTATAGATTTTTCCCACCCCAGTAATTTGTCAGACATAATTCAATGGGGTGAAAAAACTGGCAAAGCAATTTTGCTGTGTACTACAGGATATAGTGACTACGACTATGATATTATCAGCAGAGGAGCCAAAAGCTGTCCGATATTGGTAGCAGGCAATACCTCTCTGGGGGTTAATATAGTAAAAATAATTTTGGAGCAAATGGTCAGTTTGTTAGGGGATTGGGATATTGAGCTTATCGAAAAGCATCATAATCGAAAAAAAGACAGCCCCAGCGGGACAGCCCGTGAATTGCTGCAAATCCTTGAAAACAATAATGTTAATACTACACAACCGGTTTACGGACGGGGATTAGGTGAATATAAGCGAAAACAGGGAGATATCGGGATTCATGCGATCAGAGGGGGAACAATTACCGGTGAACATAGCATCTTATTTGCCGGTTATGATGAAATAATTGAGCTGAAACATCAGGCTTTATCTCGAAGAATATTCGTAAATGGAGCTTTGAAAGCAGCTCAATGGTTAATTCAGCAGCCAGCTGGCTGCTACTCGATGCGTGATATATTAACAGTAAAAACAGCTGATGTCAACATTAAGTCATAAATAAAGCGATTTGCTTTAAACGAATCGCTACTATAGTAACATGCAAATAAAGGAGCCGAAAAAAGTGTGGCAAACAATACATAAAAGAACATATTGTTTGTGACGCATCACTGTTCTCGGCTCCAATTGTATTTTAACCAATAAAACAATTAATATGTACAAAATAATAATAATTAAATCAGTTTTAGCGCCTGATCCAGGTCTGCTTTAAGGTCTTCAACGTTTTCCAAACCTACTGAAACCCGAACTAAACCAGCCGGAACATTATTATTGCCATCATAGGCCAGGTTTAAAACCAAACTCTCGAAGCCGCCCCAACTCACACCTATCTTAAAATATTTTAAATTGTCTACAAATCTTCTGGTTTTAGTCAAATCAGCGTCTAGAATAAAGCTAAACAAACCACTGTAGCCTTGAAGCTGCTGTTTTGCCAGCAGATACTGGGGATGCGACGGCAGGCCGGGATAGTTTACTACCTTAACTTTGGGGTGGTTTTCCAGGTAAAGGGCCAACTGCATAGCGCTGTCGCTATGCTGTTTCATCCTCACCGGCAGGGTGCGCAGCCCTCGCAAAATCAGCCAGGCCTCCAGAGGTGCTATTTTTGCACCCAGCAAAGCATGCTCTGCCTCAAAGATCGCTTCAATTATTTTATTCGATGCTATTGCTACCCCGGCAACTACATCGCTGTGTCCGGACAGATACTTACTGACCGAGTGAACAACCACATCAATCCCCATCGCCAATGGTTTTTGATAAAGCGGTGTCGCCCAGCTGTTATCAATTATGGTTGCTATCTGGTGCTGCCTGGCAAAAGCTGCAATTTCAGCGAGGTTCAGCACCTCAAAAACCAAGCTGGTAGGGCTTTCCAGATAAATAAGTGTGGTGTTCTTTTGCACCGCTGCCAGCACGTTGTCTGTATGGCCAGCATCAATGAAAGTAGTTGTAATATTAAACTTTTTTGCCAGGTAATCTGCCAAAAACTTAATAGTAGGTCCATATACTGTTTTTAAGGCGACAATATGATCGCCTGTTTGGACAAAATTTAAAATACTTGCGGTAATTGCCCCCATTCCAGAGGAGAATAGTTTAGCTTTTTCGCCACCCTCCAGCCAGGCAATTTTCTTTTCGGCAATTTCTACTGTGGGATTTAGTCCGCGAGTGTACAAATAGCTTCCCGGAGTGCTGAAAGCGCGGGAGATAGCTTCCATATTTTCAAAGGTAAACAGCGATGTCTGAAAAATGGGAGGAATAACCGAGCCATGGTAGTTAAATCTGTCTTCTCCATAGTGGGCTAACATGGTCTCTAAAGCCATATCATTATTATTTTTCATTGCAAAAACTCCTGTTTTTTTGTACCATTCTCTATTAAAAATAAAAAACCTGCCTCATCAAGGCCTAATTGTAGTTAAAAAATGTGCTGGCAACGTATTAATAAAAAAATCATTTATAAAAAAAGTAGCGCCTGTCCTAAACTCTCATATTATGATATGAGGAGGGCGATAATATGAGTTGGTGTTGTCATACTCATAGATTTAATACTGTAACTAGTTTCAACTGCGGCCATCGCCATGCTGTTTCCAATACAACAGGAACAGTGATACCGACATGTTGCGGGCACGAACATCCAGTTAAAACCGGCACATCATATGTAGACGGACATGTTCATGCTGTTTGTGGATGTACCTGCAGAGAGATAAAAAAGAAAGGTAAACATTTACATGAGGTGCGTCTGGTTACCTCTTTTAAAGATGGACATTGTCACGTAGTAAGAACCTTCACTACGCTTGCGCCTAATCGACCGTACTGTTATTAAGCAGTGCTGCGCTTAAAAAATGGCTTTTTGCAACATATGCAAAAAATAAACACCTTACAGGGTGTTTATTTTTTGTATAGCATACGGGTATTGTGGTTATGATTCAGTTAAGGAGGGTCATCAATGGAAAAGCTGAAGCCATATTATCAGATAATTTTTATAATCATACTGGTCGGGGCAATTGTCGGTTTAACTATACCTGTTTATTGGCAAAGAATAAGCAAGTCTCGGCTGGCGGCCTTAGAAACTGTGGCCGCAAGTTTGGAGGTGGAGCTTGAGCAGGCCTTATCAGAGCAAAACAAACAGCTGACTGGATTAGACAACTGGCTGTTTATCAACAGTAAGTTTCTGGCTCTGGAGCCGTGGGGTGAGACAGAATCAGCTCAAAAAATATACCGCTTTCTCGATTACCAGCCGCCGGAAACCTATTCTGGTCTAAAATCCTTTAATGCCGAATACCTGCGTAAATACTTTACTGTAATATATCAGGGTGATGGCAAATTTAAAGTTGAGGTTATTCCTCAGCCCTGAGTAGATAAACATATTATATCAACCTTTACTCGGCAATCCTGACAATTAGATCATTGCCGGTGTTTAAGCAATAGCTGCATTATTGCCTGGCAAACTATGGCGACTGCTATTATCAAACCGGTATGTATATTATAATAGCGTTAATAAATAGTTTGAGGAGCTGAGGCAAGTGCTATTGGAAAATAAAACAGCTGTTGTCACCGGAGCGGCTCATGGTATTGGGCGAGCAATTGCGTTGGAACTGGCGGCTCAGGGTGCCACAGTCTATATCTGTGATATTCTGGATCAAGAATTAGAGAGAAGCCGAGAGGAAGTTATTGCAGCGGCGGGAAAATGCTTTGCTCAGGTTGTTGATGTCAGCAGCTCTGACCAGGTAAATGATTTTGTTGGCAAGATATTATTGAACAATAACAAGATAGATATCCTAGTCAACAATGCAGGTGGGGTTTGTGGTCAACAGAGTCAGCCGATAGAAGCAGTAAGTGACGAGGATTGGCATCGAATCTTTGCTGTAAATTTGGATGGAGCTTTTAAATTTACTCGGGCCGTAGCTGCTACCATGAAAACAAAACAGAACGGGGCAATTGTCAATATATCATCTGGTGCAGGGCGCTCCTACAGCTTAACCGGTATTCAGGCCTATGCCAGCTCCAAGGCCGGACTAATTGGCTTAACCAGACAAACGGCGCGTGAGCTCGGGGTTTATGGCATTCGGGTAAATTGTATTGCTCCAGGTTTTATCAGGTCTAATCCATCAACTGAAAAGCAATGGTTGTCCATGGGGATTGACGGTCAAAAAAAGGTTTTGGAGGGTATTGCACTGCGACGTCTGGGCCAGCCCAGTGATATTGCCAAGGCAGTATCTTTCTTCGTCTCAGATGCTGCCAGTTGGATTACCGGGCAGACGATAAGTGTAGACGGTGGACACTGGATGCTAGGCTAGTTTTAAAGCATTTGTTTTAAAAAATTGCCATCAGTTTAAGTATGACAACAGGTTTTATTATTGCTATACTGATAACTGAGCCATTTGCAAAATAAAGCTTCTTTATAAATACATATTTAGGCAGAAAAGTGGCTTAATTTTAGTTTTTGAGCCGCTGTGGCAATAACCCATTTTGAGATAAGCCAGTAAGGTCATGTTGCTGTAAATGTGATTATTATTTTGCAAACGACAGGAGTGCCTTACTACAAATCAATACAGGTTAAAAAAATAGGTTTTAAATATGTTTGTATGACATTAATAGCCTATTTTCATTCTATAAACTGAGCTCATTTGTCGCATATTTTGGGGCAGGGGCAAGTTTAAAATAAGCTAAAAACCAAAATATTAAATAATAAATGTACACTAATTAATTTAATTAGTATACAAAATTATAGCTGATAAAACTGCTTTTACCAGGCAAGAAATTTATGAAAATGTTATTATCGATATTTATCGACAATTAGTTACATAATATAATAAAAAAGATACTGTCAGTCAGTGCGTACGGTTGTTTTGTTCACAAGTTATGCACATTTTGTGGATAACTTTTGATTTGTCCAATAATCAATGTGGATAGAAAGCTCCTGTAATATTAAGCACTTTACACAAAATACACAATTCCTTAATCGAAAATTAAAAATTCCTAAGAATACAATACTTTTAAGTTAGGAAACTATGACAAAAATGTAAAAACAATTGAAAAGTTATCCACATCACTCTGTGGATAATGTGTATAAGTCGGATTGAGCAGAAAAATTAAAAAGTGGGGCAGTTAAGCTCCTTCAGTAAGAAAAAAGGCGAACATAAAAAAATTAGGTCTGTAAATAACATATTCATTCCAAATAGATATAAATTGGTGGAACAATGCCCTGATTAAACCAGTCGAAGAAATTAAAAATAACATAAACTTGCTTTTTAAATTATTTATAGTTAAACTTTATAACAAATATCCGATAATAAGAACGTAAAACATTATAAATAGTGCTTACTGAATGAATCGCTAAGAATTCAATCAGAAACGAGCAGAGCTCGTAAAATTCTTAACCAAGCCATTTTAGCCGTAATTATCGGCGTCTGAACAGTGGCGTTTGCTAATTGTTTCAGTAAGCTCTAAATAGCATAAAGGAGGGTAGCAAGTGAAGCAAAAAAGCATTTTAATTATCAGCAAAGATAAAACAATAACCGATATGCTAACTATGCATTTAGAAGCTGAAGGCTGTAAAGTAAATGCCACAGCTCAAAGCGATGATGGAGTTTCAAAATTTAAGGAAAAATTACATGACTTGATTGTTATTGACATGGCAACAGTTGATGGTGATTGTATTGAACTGGCCTGCCGGATAAGAGAGATTCAGGATACCTCAGTTGTCTTCTTGACAGAAGAAGACAAGCAGCATGGTATTTCACTGGATATTGTTAAAAGTAAATCCAATAGTATTGACATCAAAAACATCGATGAGCTAATGTACATGGTAGCAGAGCAGTTTAGCCTGCATAAGCGCCGGGTAATTGAGAAGCAGGAAAAAGGCAGATATCAATGCGGTCCCCTGGTCATTAATATAAAAGAAAAAAAGGCCTGGTTAAATGATAAAAAACTTCATTTAAGTGATATGACCATGAAGCTCTTGATTTTTATGGTTCTGAACGAGGATAATTATATTAGCAAAAGAGAGCTTTATCAACAGGTGTGGAAAAACCCGGTTTCGCAAAATGACAGTACTGTTATGGCCCACATCCGTAATCTAAGGCGAGAACTGGGCGATAATGATGTGTCAAATCCCCAGTATATTCACACTAAGCGCGGCGTAGGCTATATGTTTAAATGCACAAAAAGCTAATAGTTTGATCAGGAGGCTGTCATTGTGAAACGGATAAGCGTACTTTTAATATTAGTTATACTGATCGTATCAACCAGAAATGTTTGTGCTGCCGACGATGATCACAGCAATTTATTTGCAGGCGCCACTGAAATAGCTCTTAACTCCACTCTGGAGGGGCAGTTTAGCACAGATTATGATGTGGACAGTTTTTCATTTATTGCCCCTGAGTCTGGCTACTACTCATTTTTTGGCTCCGGTGGTGCCGAACTGAGAGGACATTTATATAACAGCAGTTATCAATATATGTATTCAGGGGATACCTTTAGAGACAAGCAAGATTTTTTTATAGTTGCTTATCTGCAGAAGGATGAAAAGGTTTACTTGAAAGTTGATAGCACAGTCAGGATGCCCCAAAGTTATCAAATCAGTGCTGTAAGCGAGGTACTCCCCTTTGATAGAATTATTCCAAGTATGAGTTCCGTATTCACTTATGTCTATGATGGCGAACTTAAAACTGTTAAAATACCGATCAGATTTTACAGTAATGGCAGACGCTTGTCCTATATTTCTAAAGCCTATGTCTATTTGATGAATATCAGTGCCCAGGGTCTGATCCGAGGCCAGGCTGTTTTTAATACAGAATCTTTAGAACTGGAGTTAGATATTTACGGGGAGACAGATTCCGTTTTAACGGTCAATCTGGGACCTGATATTTCTACTAAAATTACTGTCAGAGCGGAATATCAAGAGAAACAAGAAGAACCAGCTATTATCATAGTTGATCCCCCTGATATTATTGAACCCCATCAGCCTGAGCCAGTTAGCCCTGATCCGAATCCCAATTACCCTCGTCCAACCAAACAGTTTCGTATGGGAGACTGCAACCTTGATAATCAGGTGGACCTGATCGATGTGGCAACCTTACTGGATGCCAATGCTCTCAGCCAGTTTAGCCAGCAGCAGTTCCAACTTGCTGATGTGACTGGGAACGGTATTGTAGACTTAAACGATGCGGTAATGCTTTTGAGGAGAGTAACTGGCAGCGGAAGGTAAGCATAGCTTTATAGTTTAATATAACCTGTCAGTATGTTATGGACAGGTTTTTTTATATCTTGATTACCTGAGAACAATGTTATTTTAGAAGTAATGGTCTGGCAATCGCTGCAGTTATTCAGCAATAGTTTGACAATTGCTCTGTTTGTTTTGGTGTAAAAGTATTTTGTATCAGTTAGGGTTGTGTTACACTAACAGCAAATTCAATACCTGTGACTGGCGCAACTAGCTTGTCAGAAGAATCCAGTTTAATAAGAAGGGGTAGATCAATGATCAGAAAAATTGCTGCGGTCATATTATTAATAGCTTTGGTGCTTAGTTTTAACGCCAATGGATACGCCGAGGAAACAGAGGAGTCAACAGAGGAGTTCACAATTGAGGTTGAGATGGAGTTTACTTTAGAGCAGGCCATTACAACTGCTTTGGCTGAAAACCTGCAGTGGAAACTTACCAATAAAGAGCTTGAGCTGCAGGACCTGCAAAATGAAATAGCAGATGACTTAAATAATGATCTGCGAAGCGCAGAAAGAAACCTCCGGCAGTCCGAGGAGATGCTCGGTGAAAGCATTTTAGCTATGCAGAGCGAGATAGCTTATGTCAATGGCCTGTCAGGTACGCTTGGCGACAACTGGGCAGATTTAACCTTGCGACCGATCAGCAGTACCTACATCAGCAGGCTTACCGGTCAATTGGGCAGTGTAGATTATGTTAAAGCCATGAGTACAAGTGATTTCAGCGGTGTCTTGCAAACAGCCAGTTCAGAGACTTCGGAGGCCTATTTTGAAATAAGAACCGGCAAAAAACAAACTATTAAAGAAGCAAATGCCACTGCTGCTGCGCTGATGGGTTTGCAGTCTGTTCGCACCTTAACAATGAAACAGGCCTTAGATTTAATTAATACCGCAGTAGACCATGGAGCTGCTTTAATTGCAAAAGCAGATCAGGATGCCAGCAGCGGAATAGAATTGATGGCCGAGAATGCCTTTTATGAAGTATTAAAAGCTCAAAAGCTGGTAAATCTTCAAACCAAGGCCGTCAACAGGGCCCAGGAACAGTATGATACTGCCTTAAAATCATTTGAACAGGGGCTGCTGTCTAATGGAGAACTGGAAATGGCCTTGTTGCAATTAAATAATATGCAGATAAATTTACATAATGCCGAGATTGAATTAAACAAGGTCAATCTGGATTTCTGTGTAGCTCTTGGCTTGCCATTGGATCAACGCTTTACCTTGGTTGAACCTGACTGGAATCTGGTAGATTTAAATCTACAGCAGGGGCTGGAATACGCTAAAACCAACCGCACTGATCTGGTCACCGCCGCTTTAGCCCTGGAAATGGCCGAATTAAATCTCGAATATGTAGCTGAAGAATATCGTGAGAATACCGACGAATATCAAGAGTCTCTACTGTATTCTCAGAAAAAACAATTGGAATACGAACAGGCCTGGCTGGCAGCTGAAACCGACATCAGGAAATCTTATTACGACTGGCAAAATGCCGAGTATGCCCTCGAGCAGACAGCTGCTAATTTAACCCTGGTAGAAAACCAGATGAATATTGCTAAAATAAGCTTTGATATCGGCTACAGCGGTGGTGGAGAGAGTCCCCTGGTCGGGTTATTAAAGGCTCAGGAGCAGGTAGCAACCCTGGAACAGGCTTTAGCAGTTGCTGAATTTGGGCGAAATTTGGCTTGGCAGAAGTATCTGCAAGAGGTTGGCAACTATCAGGTGCCAGTTGAAGATGAGGCTGTAGAAGAATGATAACTTAGGGAGAAATAAAAAAAGGGCTGGCACTAGCATGTCTTTGCTAATGCATCAGCCCCTCCATAAACTACAACGCAATAAGCTGCAACTCTTTCAATATATTAACGATGAAAACAGCTATTTCGTAATTTATATTACCGATTTCATGCTCAATCAATTCGATAATTTCTGCCAGATTGCGTTTGCCGTCCATCCAATACAGCAGATAGGTCATTTTCCCAAAATCAGAGCTATGTAGTTTAGTTAAGCGCTTATATTCAGCCCTGGTTTCAGGTGACAGCTGGTTGATTCGGCCTCTTAAACTTAAAGGACCCCGGCTCAGTCTCCTTGGTAATATGTTTTTGGCCTTAATCAGCCACTGATCAGGCTCTGTCGGCTGCATGGTCAAGATATCTTTCTGGCAGCCATTAATCTCGCATAAATCTTCAAACATGGTATCGGCCTGATCTAACTGCTCTCGAACATAGTTACTGATTTCCTGATTACAGTCAGCAATTTTTTTGGCAATATCAGGACTTAGCTTAATCAGGGATCCGAATTGAGTTTTTTTAATGTTCAATAAATAATTCAGGTGTTTGGTGATATTATATTTTTGAACCGCCAGCTTTTGATAGTCTTGGTCTTTTATTTGGAGAATTGCCTGGGCGTATTGCTGCTTAAGATAATCGTTTACCCAGTCCTTAAAACTGAAGGCCATCACTTCTGCCAGCCAGAGGGCTTCGTTGACTCCTGCAGTTGCACAAAAGTAAGCGTATAAACCGGAAATGATACCTACTCTTTTGAGCATTTCCGGGTCGACTTTATCGATAGTATCCAAACTGGTGTGGTAAAACTTGTCTGGCCATTGGATCAGCATCGGGCATCCTACCCCCACTGAGGGGTCGGACAAAATGTAGTGATCGCTGCCGCCTGAAAACGGAGCTACTGTGTGCTTAAAAAGAGCATAACTGGCCGTGCCGGCCAGGTTGGAAACCTCTGCAGTGACAGCGTTTAAGGCTTCGACGATTAGGTCTCCGGCAAAATGGCCACAGGCATGGGGAGGCAGTTCGGCAATTAAAGGACCCTGACACAGGCTTTGATTTTGGCCGACCATATCCAGATTGAGAGCTGCGATCATATTGGGTATTAATTCAGCATTATTGGCCAGAAACGCGAAAGTTCCGGTCATTTCCGGTAGTAGTAAGAATCGAATTCCTCGGGTCGGTTGAGGTAGCAGGCCCTTGTTTATCAGGCTTTGCAAGGTACGGGCAGTTTCAATTGCCACACCGCAGCCCGATGCATTGTCGTTAGCAGAAGGCTGGGGATGGCACAGATGAGCGACAATAACTACTTCCTGATCACTTGTGCCGGGGATAAAGCCATTGACAACCTCAATCTCACCGCTATAAAAACTGGCTTCAATAGTAGCTTTAAGACGGATAGTTTGGCCCTTAGCAGCCAAGCGGCGCAGTCTGTCCCCAGTTTTAGGAGACAGGACAAATCCAAAACATCTCGGCTCGTCTCCAGACCACCAGAAAGAGGTGTACGTCAATGCATCTCCCATATCGTAGCGATGTCGTACCGGAGGCAGTTCAACTATGCGGTCAGTGATTATTCCCAGTGCTCCTCGCTTTACCGCCCATTCCTGTACCAGGTCGTATTTGCCAGAGGTCAGAACCAGCTTGCCGGTAAAATCAAGGTCTGGGTAGTTTTCTTCAGAATCGCCTTTATCTAAAATAATTAGCTCGGCCTCTACTCCTTCGTACGGGGTGGCAATACTTCTTTGGATCAGGGATATTGGGGTGTCTTCAAAATCGGCAATGACCTCATTCAGAGGATCAATAATCTCAAGAGTTCCTTTACTGACTGCCCATTCTTCAGGCATTAGGTATTGCCAGTAACGGGTCTTGCCGTCGCCCCGGTAGCTTAAGGTTTCGGTCTGCAGGCCAGCTTTACGCAAGGTATCTGCACAGTATTGAGCAGCCGCTCGATGGCCCGGGCTGGATTGAATGCGGTGGTGCTGGCTGATTTCAACCACGTGGTTAAAGGCCCGTTGCTGGCTGAATTCTTTTTTAAGTAGCTCTGCATATTTGGTTAACACCTTTTAACTCCCCCTTATATTTGGTATTATATACTTTGATAACAGAAAGAAGGAATCCTGCCGGAGCCGTTGGAAACAATTAAATAATAATCGAAGAAACAGCTTTTTGCAGGTTTTTGCTCGGGTTGACAGCGCTATTACCATTTTAGGCTATCAGTCGCTGTCTATTGTATCTGGCAATATTAGCTCACAATAAAATAGGAGTGATTTAGTGGAAAGAGAGAAGCTGAAACAGTTATTGGAAAAGGTGCGTTCTAACTCAATTGAAATTGAAACCGCCATTGATAGATTGAAAGATTTGCCTTTCGAAGACGTTGGCTATGCTAAAATTGATAATCATCGAGCCCTGCGCTCAGGGTTCCCGGAAGTTATCTACTGCCCTGGTAAAACTGATGAGCATATTGCAAATATATTTGAGAGACTGGCTCAAAAAAACGGCAGGGTATTGGCTACCAGAGCTACAATGGGCCAGTACCAGGCAATTAAAGCTCTGGTTCCTCAGGTGCGCTTTAATCAGCTGGCCCGGACTGTCGCTTATGAACAAGATGTTAAGGTTACAGGGCTGGGCACTATCTTAGTGATATCTGCTGGTACATCTGATTTACCTGTTGCTGAAGAAGCTGTAGAGACAGCAGTTATTATGGGCAATAAGGTTGAAAGGTTATATGATGTCGGTGTTGCCGGTGTGCACCGCTTATTGCAGAATAAACAGAAGCTGGATGAAGCCCGGGTAATTATTGTAGTTGCCGGTATGGAAGGGGCGTTGGCCTCAGTTGTAGGCGGCCTGGTTTACAAGCCCTTAATTGCGGTACCTACAAGTGTTGGCTATGGTGCCAATTTCCAGGGTATCTCGGCCTTGTTGGCCATGCTGACCAGCTGTGCCTCTGGTATAACAGTGGTAAACATAGATAATGGCTTTGGAGCAGGATATTCCGCTTCAATTATTAATCATTTAAGGAGCGAGTAATAATGAGTATAGTTTATATCCATGCTTTCAGCGGTGTAGCTGGAGACATGTTGTTAGGGGCATTTGTCGATGCCGGAATCGCATTAACAGATCTTTTACAGGAATTGGCGAAACTAAAACTTGAAGGATATCAGCTCACGGCCGAGCGGGTAATTAAAAACGGTGTTACCGGCACTAAAGTGCAGGTCCACTGCGCCGAAGACCATCATCACCGGGGACTGACAGAGATAACTGAGATCATCAACAACTCCGAGCTCTCAGATAAAGTAAAGCAAAAGAGCATTGAGGTTTTTACTGTATTAGCAAAGGCTGAGGCTCAGGTTCACGGCAGCACTCTTAACGAAGTTCATTTTCATGAAGTGGGAGCGATTGATGCAATTGTAGATATTGTCGGAAACTGCATCGCTCTGGAGATGATGAATTGGCCGGAGATAGTAGTTTCTCCATTACATTTGGGAACCGGCTTTGTGCATGCCGCTCATGGAGTGATTCCTGTACCAGCACCTGCTACCCTTAAAATACTGACTGAAAGAGATATCCCAACCTACTGCCAGGGCCTCAGAAACGAGTTGGTTACACCTACCGGGGCAGCGTTAGTAACTGCCTTGGCAGACAGCTTTGGCTACCAGCCCCAGATGAGCATTGCTAAAATCGGTTATGGGGCCGGCACCCACGAATTGGAAATACCTAATTTTACTCGCCTTTTAGTAGGGGAGCGAAAAAAAAATAACTTCCAGCGACACCATCACCACGACCATGATGGCGATGGAAAGCATGGCCACCACCCTGAACATGGAGAGCACCGACACCATCATCACCATTGAAACCAACTGCGATGATACTGATGGAGAACGGCTGGGCTTTTTGATGAACCAGTTGTTTAAGGGTGGCGCCCTTGATGTCAGCTACACCCCTGTTCAGATGAAGAAAAACAGACCAGGAGTAGCCTTAAATGTAATGGCCTCAGCAGAACGGTTGGAGCCGTTAATAGATTTGTTGTTCAAACATTCTGGTACTTTAGGCATGAGATTAAGCCCGGTCTCCAGAATAAAATGTCAACGTGAATTAGTCAGGACCGAAACCAAACTGGGTCCTGTTAATATTAAAATTGCTCGTTGGAAAGGTAAAATAGTTAATATTAAGCCGGAATATGATGATTGCCAGGAAATTGCTCTTAAGCACAATATGTCTATTCAAGCTGTCAGAGCTGTTGCCACAAGAGCATTTCTTGCCAGCAACTTTGAACAAGAGGTTAATCATGAGAAATAAATCTGTAATAATAATCGTGGAGAGCGGGGCGATGATCGCTTTAGCGGTTTTTTTCAATTTTCTTAAAATATATCAACTGCCCAATGGCGGCTCTGTTACCTTAGGCAGTATGGTGCCAATTATGTTTTTGGCCTGGAGAAGGGGTTGGAGGACCGGCTTGCTGGCTGGGGGGGCATTTGGGATAATCGATTTTATGCTTAAGCCCTATTATCTGCACTGGATGCAGTTCTTTTTGGACTATTTGCTGGCTTTCGGTTTGCTGGGTCTGGTCGGTTTTTGGCAGCGCAAAAAAAGTATTGCTGCTGTCACGGCAGCAGTTTTAGTGGCTGGGACTTTGCGGTTTGTCAGTCATGTTGTTTCTGGTGTATTTTTTTGGTTCAAGGGCATTGAATACAGCATTGCCATAGCCGGCTCAATCCAGTACAATGCGGCTTTTATGGTGCCTGAAATCATAATATCTCTGGTATTGATGATTATGCTGACCAGGAGAGAATGGCATGTCAGTTAAAAAGGCCTTGATAATGGCTGGTGGAAAAGCCCCAGCCTTGCCTACCCTGGCAAAACACTTGAAAGATGCTGATCTGATTATTGGTGCTGACTTGGGAGCAGAGCATCTGTTGCGAGCAGGGCGAATCCCTGATGTAGTGATAGGGGATATGGATTCCTGTGCGAAAGGGGTCATTCAAAACATAGTCAAGGCTGGTTCCAAGGTTGTAGAATTTCCAGCTGAAAAAAACTTTACCGATCTGGAGGCAGCAATTGACTACTGCATTGATCGCGGATATCAGCAGATAAAGGTCCTGGCTGCCTTACATGGCCGTAGGATAGATCATATTTTCGGCAATGTTTTTCTGCTTTTGAAATACGCCTACAAAGGCCTTGAGATACGCCTCTGCGATGACAACGGGCGTTTTGTCCAAGCGATCACCGATAGTATCCAAATCACCGGGAAGATCGGCTCATATGTATCCTTAATTCCTTTAACCTCCCAGGTTCAGGGTGTGACAACCACAGGATTGAAATATCCCTTAAATGACAGTGTGCTAATTCAGGGCAGCTCATTGGGGATAAGCAATGAATTAGTTGCCAGTCCAGCCCAGATAGCTATTGACAATGGCGTGCTGCTGGTAATCAAGGAAATAGATGCGATTTATAAGAGGTAGTATGCCAGCTGTATCCTTTCAAAAACTGAATTACTGGATAGTATAAATTTAATGGCAAGATGATCCGATATAAACTATTAAGCATAGCTAATGATTAGTTTATGGAGGTATTATGATGAGAATTACTGACTCTACCCATATCCATCGTTCCCTTTCAACCATCGATAAGCGTAAAACTCAGTTACAGCAAAGAGAAAAAACTGGTAGTGGGGTTGAATATCAAAGCAGCCCGTTGGCTGACAGTAAAGAAAATATCATTTATTCGCCACCCCAAATAGCTAAATATTCTGTATCGAAAACAGAGATTGAACGCCTGAAGCAGGAGCATCAAGACAGCATGCGTGAAGGATTTATGCAGATGGCCCAGGAGATTGTAGCTGATCAGGCTGTTGGCTACCGGCAGGCTCTAGCAGAGTTACTGGATAAGGGCAAAATAGATCCTGAAAAAATCGAACAGGCTAAGTTAAATCTGGCAGAAGGTGGTTTTTGGAGTGTAGACAAAACCTCGGGCAGGATTATTGGCCTGGCTAAAGCGCTGGCTGGTAATGATCCAGAAAAAGCGGCTCAGATTAAAGAAGGCTTTTTACAGGGCTTTGCTGCTGCTGATCAGGCCTGGGGTGGGCAGCTGCCGGATATCTGCTATCAAACCAGAGAAGCGGTTCTGGCTGAGTTTGAATCATGGCCGGAGAGCGACAGCTGAACCATTGGTAACCTAAAGGGCTAGCTCAATCTGCCAAAACTAAACATATTATTCTCGAAAATTTCATATACATTAATAGCTAATTCTTACCCGATGGGAAGGGACTGATATTAATGTTAAAGAAAGAACGTTTTAGTGGACTAAGTATTTGGCTCGGGCTGTTATGGGTATTGGTAGGCTGGTTAATTTATGTTTCTACCTATGCTGGTTTTGGAGCAGGGCTGTTGGCTTTGCCTCTGAGTATCGGCTATTGGCTCAGCCAATCGGTTATTCTGCCAATATCAGCGATTGTTGCCAATTACCTTAATGCCTTTGTACTAAGTGTCCCGGCTGGTGTTTTAGCGAGTATGTTTATTGGAAAAATATTGGCAACTATCGTCAGGTTTTGTAGATCCAGGATAGTTTACTTGAGGCCGCAGAACAGGCGCAGAATGATTTTTGACAGGAAAAAAATTCCTTTAGCCTCTTCTCTATGGAAAAGGCCTAAAGATGTCGAAAATTAATAACAATGAGTTAACATATATAATAATATAAAATTCAAATTAGCTATATCTCTAGCTGTTTTTTTTATTATTTTTTGTTATAATATCAAAGTATAACGTGACAAAAAATCTTACTTTAAAGATAATTTAAAATTCAGAATATTGCAAACAAATAATTTTTCATAAAAAAGACTTGTTTTGCTTTACTTTGAAAGTAAATAGTGGTATTCTGATTCTACAAAAATAACTGAGGGGGGAGAACTTTATGTTCAAAAAGTTCTTTAAAAATTATGGCTTTACACTCTTTGAGTTACTGGCAGTATTAGCCATAATGGCAATCATTGCTGGTATCGCAGTGCCACGAGTAACACAGACGATAAAAAATGCACGTATCGAAGCTTTGAAGAATAATATGCAGTTAATAGCAAATTCAATGCAGCGTTACGCAACTGAAAAAGAATTAACTTCATGTATCGGCGGAATGTTTGTTATTAATCCAAACGTCTTGGAGACTGAAGCCGAGAGCGGTGACCTGTTCGAATATGATGGCTCAGATGATCCTGGAGCGCCTGATTCAGATCCGTCTATACATAATGTCTTAATAGATCCTGAAACTGACGGGGTACCCGATGCTGATTCAAGAGCAAAAGAGATATCCGACGACTACATTGAAGGTGGAATACCTGAGCATATCAGAGTAATTGTTTATGCCGATGAAGATGGCCAGGGTCACATAGTAGTCTCTTATGGCGATGTTGACGCTACTCCGGAAGATGATTCTGAAGATGATGTCTTACTGTATAACGGCATTACCCCACAGGAAATGGGTGCCGATGCCAGTGCAACCTCATTCCAATTCGCCAAGACCTTTGAACTTGAGGATGGCGAAGGGCATAATCACAAACAGTAGTTATTGGTTCTTTCCACGGAAGCTACCATAATTGAGCTATATCCGAGATTCTATATTGTTTATATATGGTAAGTGCTTTTGTACCAAAACACTTTGTCATATGCAAAAAGTTGCCCAAAGATATACTATTGTATTATCTTTGTTGCAACTTTTTTTTATTCCTTGATCTAGCTTCAATTCTGTGAGCCTGAGAATTAGAACTTCGTACTTGCTGTGCTTCCATAATCATACCCATCTACTACGTCACACGAAGAAATTTTCTCAATGATATACTAACTCGTATTATCCTTGTAGAAAATTTCTTCTATTCCTTGATCTGGGCATAATTCTGAAAGCCTGTGTGAGTGATACTTTAAGGTGGTTATTAAATCTTTTTATGAAGCATCATTTATGCAATAGCTGTATGATTGTATTAACAATTGCTGAAAGATTGCTTGTCAATTGTCCTCTGCTGGGAATAGGCTGTCTTTTGAGAGGCAGGTTTGCTTTTTTATAAACCAGCCATAGGGACGGTTCTGTTGGCAAGTGCTTTTGCCTCAAAACACTTTTTCACACTAAGAAATTTTCTTAAGGATATAATAAATGTATTATCCTAAAATTTCCTTAAGCTGGGCATATTTCTGAAAGCCTAGATCCCAACCAACTGCACCCCGCTTGCCGAAGGCGAGCCCAAACCAATTGCGGAGCAATTCCACCCCGTTTGCGTTAGCAAACCCACCCCACTCTTACATCGTTGTTTAGGATATTTCTAGTCAACCAGCAACTTTAAAAACAATCGTTCATGCAATGTTCATGCAATTGTTCCAGCAATAGCTTAGCTATTGTAAAAAACAGCTGCCAACCCATCGCCCACCGCTTGCTGCAGGCAAGCCCACTAAACCCATATCAGGATAATTTGAGATATTTAGCTCTTAAAGCAGGATAATACTGCTTCCAAACTGAATTAATGCTCAGACCCAAAACACTAAAAATTTATTAATTGAAGGAGGTTATTCAGTGTTTAATTATCAAGAGCGAATTGCCAAGTTGCAGCAGCTGGCTGTTGCACAACAGATAGACTATGTATTTATTGCACCTGGGGCAAATCTGCTGTACTTTACCGGGCTTAATATGCACATGAGTGAACGGCCTACTATGGTTGTAGTCCCTGCCGTTGGGGAGGCATTTGCTTATTGCCCGGCCTTTGAATCATCCAAAATAAAAAAAGTAACTGGTATTGAAAATTACATAACCTACGTAGATGAAGAAGGCCCCTATGAAACTGTTAAGCGCTGGGCGGCGCAAAACAGCATTGCGGCTGATTCAGTAGTTGCATTCGAATATCGAGCAGCCCGGTTGCTGGAGTACGATGTTATTCGGCAGGCTTTGCCAGACTGCCATTTACTTGACGCACGATCAATAATGGCTGAAATGCGGATGTGCAAAGATGAGAAAGAGCTCAAATATCTACAATATGCCGCAGATTTATCTGATAAAATGATGCAGGGGATGCGCGATATTTTAAAAGCTGGGGTAAAAGAAAGCCAGCTGCGGGAGGCCGGCTTGGCTGTCCTGCAGGATGAGGCTCCTAATTGCCTGAGCTTTATGTCTGTTGCTTCAGGGCCAAAGGCCTCTGATCCGCATTCAACCTCCGAAGACAGAGTTATTAATGAGGGCGAGTTAGTGATCATTGACATGGGAGCCAGATGGAATGGGTACAGCTCAGATATAACTCGAACCCTGCCTGTTGGCCGAATAAGCGACGAGCTAAACAAGATCTATGAGATAGTGCGCAGGGCTAATCAGGCCGGAAGAGCAGCTGCCAAACCGGGCATCACTTGCCAGGAGCTAGATCGTATAACCCGTAAGGTTATTGAAGATGCTGGTTATGGCCTGTACTTTACACATCGTACCGGTCACGGACTGGGTTTAGAGGTTCACGAAGAACCATATATTGTGGATGGCAATGAAGTGGTATTACTTGAAGGTATGGTGTTTACCATTGAGCCAGGTATCTATATTCCAGGGGTCGGGGGAGTGCGGATTGAAGATGATGTCGTTATCACCGCTGACGGCTGTTATAGTTTAACGAACTACCCACGAGAGTTATGTTGAGTTAAGACAGATACACTGCTATTCACAGGGGGTTGATAGATAACCCCCTCTTTTATTTGCTCAGCCCATGGCAAGTACTCGAGCTATAGCTTAAAATGCAGATATAAATTTAATATTATTACAGTTATCATCAGTAAAGTTAAGTAACTTATAAAGGTAAAGGTATTTGTTTTGCGCTGCCAGAACATTATTCTTATCCTCTCATTCAAAGTTTTGTACACGAAATATATTATACAGAAATTAAAACAGGCTTCAACATAGTTTTTCTTAATTTTACAATGATAATTTTCATATGTCCGGCTTACTTCGACACAGTATCAGATTGTTTTCCACCAACTAATATAAATCAACATAATGCGACAGCAGGCAGACAAAACACAGCAGCCAGATTCAGGTTTGAAAGGAGGCTTACTTGCTTAGTCAGAGGTATCGGTGAACAGGCCGTGTTTTGATCACAAACAGTTTTTTGTGTTAGTAGAATTAAACAAGCCAGAGAATAAATATGCACTTTCACTTCACCGGTATTTTAAGAGTTTTATCTGATGATAGTCTAAGCCTGG
>JANQLZ010000103.1 GCA_028280325.1 Bacillota bacterium | reverse complement strand
TAAAACCATCCCTAATGTTTCACATTCTCAGCAAAAAACAATCGTTCCAGCCACTGTTCAAGCAATTATCCAACCATCGCCCTACAATTGCCAGCCTATTACCCAACAACTGCAATTAGTTACTTATGCTGAAGTTAGCATTGTTTTTGAGTGACGCGGAGAGCGGACTTTTTCAGCAGCCCCGTACCTTACGAAATGCATCTTAGTAGTACGTTGTGTTTTTACTACCGGTTATTGGCTTTACGTTTATGAAATAATATTTATCTATTTGATATTTACTACCTTTTCTTTTCTTAATGACATTGGTCATCCTGCTATTGTAATAAACCACTGCCCTATCCCAACTAAGCAAGTCCAGGTTAAATTATTTGCTATATTTAGTTTAATAAAGCTCTTATGCAAGTGCATGTAAACGTTAGTTTAGTCAAACAGATATTCCATGACAATTTCCCCTTCAGCTATCTCACCTGTTGCCTCAAAGCCAACGCTTTGATAAAGATTTACAGCACTGTGTACCCCTGGTACATAGCTGATAGTAAGTCTTTTTGCATTGGTGTTGTTATTAACATGTGCTATGGCCAGTAATAGCCCTTGTTTACCAAAGCCCATTCTTTGGTATTTCTCGTCAACCATTAAGCGCCAGACATTATAATCGGCCTGGTCATCATCAATATATAACATTACAAACCCTACTGGAGTATCGTCAGCATAAATAGCTCTGAACCAGGCCCGCTTTTCAAAATAGGCCTGAGCTATTGAAACTGCATTACTTGCTACATAATTTTTCTGGCAATCATGCACTTGCAAATCGGTTATAGTTCGAACTGTCTGTTTAGTTATTTCCTTTAATGATACTATTGAATCTTTAGTAACTGCTTGCATATATAACTCCTATTCTGCTGGATTATGGTTTTAGAAATCAGTTGTAGAATGAAACCTTGTTACTGCCAGCTCGACTATTCGACCAATCATATCCTGATAACTGATTCCGGCCACCAGAGCAGCTTTAGGAAAATCGCTAAACCCCTTTTGTAATCCGGGCAGAGTATTAATTTCAATTACCTGAGGTTGATCATGCTGGTTTAAACGTACGTCAATGCGTGCATAATCAGCGCAGCCTAAAGCCAGGTAGGCTTCCAGCGCTGCTTTGTTGATGGCTTTTTCAATAACAGGGCTAACAGATGTTGGACAAATTGTTGCTACTCCATCCTTGGATTTGACACTGTGAGAATAAAATCCGGCCTGTTCAGCAAAGCCAATCTCGACCAAGGGTAAAACCTGTGGATCACTGTTCCCAAGTACACCAACGGTAAATTCCCGTCCGACAATAAACTCTTCAATCAACGCTGGCTGTTGATATGTTGTTAAGATCTGTTTTGCTTTTTGCAGACAGTCATCTTGATTATAGACAATACTGTCATTGCTGATTCCTATGCTCGAACCCTCATGCTCCGGCTTTACGATTAACGGAAAACGCAAATCAGCAACCAAGGATTGACCCGGGTGTCTGATCACCTGAAACTTGGGGGTTGGCAAACCACTGGCCTGTAAAACCATCTTGGCCAGTGGTTTGTACAGGGCCAAGCTATGAATCAATTGTGATGATCCGGTGAATGGAATACCCGTTAACTCCAGTAAGCCGGCAATCTGCGGCTGGCTGCTCTTATCGTGAATCCCGGTGCAATTATTAAAAATACAGTCGGGTTTAAGCTGATGCAAGGTCTGAAGAATCTGATAATCAGCCGGTAAATTAATCACTTCATGACCGCTGCTGAGTAAAGCTTCGCAGATATTTTGATTAGTATCCTGAAGCTGAATCGCACCGTGTCGATTCAGAGGTCGCCTCTCACTGTTTTCTTCTACTGTGTATACAAGTGCTATTTTCAAAATATTCCTCCCATAACATTATTTATTGCATTGTTCCAAAATTATTTTTGACAACTAACCAATAAATGTACTATAATACTATAGTAGCATCAAATTGTAAAGGTAAAAATAGCTTGTCTGAAAAAAATTAAAAAAGGAGCGATTTGTTATTGAAAACATAAAACTGAATATGGATAAACTGTACTTGCAGGCTTTAAACAAACCCAAACCTCGGTTTGCAGTCTTAGGAGCAGGCAATGGAGGTCAAACCATGGCCGGTCATTTAGCTCTTAAGGGGTACACGGTTAATTTATACGATCGAAAGCCAGCTCATGTCCAAAAGATACGGCGCCGCAAAGGCATTGTTCTAAAGGGGCAGTTGAAAGGTTTTGGTCAACTTAACTTAGTTACCACTAATCTGCAAAAGGCGATTGATGAAACTGACATCATTATGGTTGTTGTACCAGCCAATGCTCACAGCGATGTCGCTAAAGCATGTGCACCATTCTTAAAAGATGGTCAGATTATCATACTTAATCCCGGGCGAACCGGTGGAGCACTTGAGTTTCGCAGATATGTCAGCAAGAATGTTCTTGTTGCAGAAGCCCAAACTCTGTTGTATGCATGCCGTAGCCTTAAGCCGGGTATCTGTCAGGTTCATGGCATTAAAAAAACTGTTCCCATAGCCGCTTTTCCCGGTTATAAAACCTCCCACATTGTTAGCCTTCTCAAAGAAGCTATTCCACAATTTGTTGCCAGCAAAAATGTTTTAGTAACCAGTCTCAGTAATATTGGCGCTGTATTTCATCCCACTATTACTATCTTAAATTCCTCTCGCATTGACAGAGGAGAAAGTTTCGATTTTTACTACGATGGAGTCACCAAAGCAATAGCTAATATCGTTGAGAGCGTCGATTATGAGCGCATTGCTATTGCCAAAGCTTTAGGCATTAAAGTATTATCTGCCAAAACGTGGCTTTATCAGGCTTATGGATCAATAGGTGAAGATTTATACTCAACTATTCACAATACCCCCTCATATAAAGGCATTCAAGCCCCTATAACGCTGGATAATCGTTATATATATGAAGATATACCTACTGGATTGGTTCCTTTGACCAGTTTAGGACAACTAGCCGGAGTTAACACTCCAACTATGAACACTTTAATCAACCTTGCTTCAATTATAAGCAAACAAAACTATTTGTTATCTGGACGAACTATTTACGATATGGGAATAGACCATTTAACACCCTGCTCTTTGGCAAATTTCGCCATGAATGGAGATGATCGGGATGAAAAAGAGACAGCGTAAGATCGTAGCAGCTGCTATTGGAAACTGCGTACACGTCGCAGGTTCAATTAATTTTCTGAATTTAGCCCAGCAAAATGGTTATCAAACCCATTTTCTGGGGCCTGCGGTCAATATTGAAGAATTACTGTTAACAGCAAAGAAAACAAAGGCTGATGTTATTGGGATCAGTTATCGACTTGACCCAACTGCAGCCCATCGCCTGTTTAAGGCGCTTAAAATGAAAGCTACCGAATTAGGTTTAATTCATAAATGTCAGTTTGTATGCGGTTGTACCCCATCAGTAGCTGCTGAGGCTCGAAAATTTGATTTTTTCACCCACGTATTTGATGGCAGTGAGCCGATTTCAGAAGTAGTGCAGTTTTTTGTCGGCAAAAAAACCACAGAAGCAGCACCTACTTTAGGAAGCAGCCTGCTGACCAGACTCATAAATAAACGACCTTATCCATTGTTAAGGCACCATTTTGGCTTGCCCGGGGTTGGAGATACAGCTCAAGGCATAGCGATGATTGCTGAAGCCAAAGTACTGGATATTATTTCAATCGGACCAGATCAAAACGCCCAATTCTCTTTCTTCAGACCTCAAGAGATGGATGCCACCCTGGAAGGAGGCGGGGGTGTTGCAGTACGTAAAGCAGAGCATATGACCCAGCTGTATCAAGCAGCTCAGAGAGGTAATTATCCCTTGCTGCGCTGCTACAGCGGAACACGAGATCTGCAAAAATGGGCTGAGCTCAGCCTGACTACGATCAACAACGCCTGGGCAGCTATACCGCTTTCCTGGTACAGTGTGCTGGACGGACGCTCCAATAGACCTTTACTGGAGGCCATTGTTGAAAATCAGGCGATTATCAAATGGCATGCCGCCAAAGACGTTCCAGTTGAAATCAACGAATCACATCACTGGAGCCTGAGGCATGCCCCTGATGTAATTGCTGTGGTCATGGCCTACCTGGCGGCCTACAATGCCAAAGCTCTGGGGGTTAAAAACTACGTTTCTCAGTATATGTTAAACACCCCATACGGTACTTACTACAATATGGATTTAGCTAAAATGCTGGCTAAAATTACCCTGATTGAAGAGCTCCACGATGATACCTTCCAGTCGATCAGGCAGGTGAGAACCGGGTTGGCCAGCTTATCGACTGACTTGGCCATTGCCAAGGGGCAGCTAGCCTCGTCAATTCATTTGGCAATGAGCCTGAATCCGGATATCGTGCATGTTGTCGGTTTCTCTGAGGCCAGTCATGCAGCGCAGCCTGAAGACGTCATTGAAAGCTGCAAGATAATTCAGGGAGTCATTAACAACACCCTCAATGGCCGGCCGGACATATCGTTAGATCCTGTTATTATCAGTAGAAAACAGGAATTACTGCAGGAAGCCAGAGTCTTGTTAGCAGCAATTGCCAATTTGGGGAGAGGCATTAAAGAGCCCTACCTCAACCCCGGGGTTATCGCCCAAGCCATTAAACTGGGCTTGGTTGACGCCCCGCATTTAAAAGGAAATATGGCCGCAGCCGGTAAGGTTTATACCAACCTAGTTCAGGGCAAATGCCTGGCAATTGATCAGCTTACCAAAAAGCCGCTGACTGAGCAGGAACGCCTTAGTAAACTTATTTGCAATCAAACCGATGTTGCCTCATCGTAATAAAAAAAGGATCGCTGATAGCGATCCTTTTTTTATTGCTGAACGATAGCTTGAACTATTGTTTGGCAATGGTTTAATAGTTGTTTGGCGATTGTAGGGCGATAGTGGGGCAATTGTTTGGCATTGGTATTTTAGGGCCGAATTTCCCATTGCTATCGCCAAGTCAAATTGATACTCCCTTCCATCTCACTATTCCCCCACGGGGACGATCCTGATTTCTTTAATCAGATACTTTTCTTGATCTTCGTCTATAATAAAAGTGAGCTGTTGTTCATTTTCAGCAGCGAGGGTAATCCAGGCATCGATATTTGATAATGAGAATGAGTAGAGCCGGGTTGATTTTAAAATATCTTTGTTCAGTGTTACAACAGAAGTATAATTTTCAAACCCCCACTCAATACAAACATTATCACCCTGGGCTGTTACTTCAAAGATATATTCAGCTGATGGGTACAGGGTCGATCCCAAATCCTCTATATACCAGAGACTCGTTAACTTATCGTATTCGGCATTGTTAAAGCGATCGATAAATTGCTGAAGAACAACAAATACTTCCGGGCAGTCGTTTAAATCTTTATCAGAGGGCGTTAAATCAGCTAATTGTGATAACAAGGTGGCTTGCCGGGCTTGAGTCGTGGTTATTTTATATAATATAAAAAAATTGATTAACACACTTAATATCAACACAAAAACTAGATATTTTTTTATTTTTATCATTTTACTTACCTGCTTTTATAAAGGGAAAATTAAGTTTTGGTTTGGTAATTGAGATCGGCAGCTAGATGTCAAAGGTTAACTCTTTAATCTTCCAGATACCATTGTCCTCAACTAAATGAAAATAAAGGTGGCCTGAACCATACTCACTTCGTCCGGTGAAGCCAAGTACTGCTGATGATTGCTCAATATTAAACAGATAGAATTCATAGTCATTAAATGCTGATCTGCGCAGCAACTGCTCATAATTGTACTCATCTATACGAGTGTCATCTCGAAATACTATAAAATCTTCTTTAATAATAACCTCTATATCTTTATTTAGCCACAGATCCTTAAGATTATCAAACTCACTATTTTTAAAACGATAAATGAAGCTATCGATTACATCATATATCTCTTCACTTGCTAAAATCCTATCACTATACGGCATTAATGCAGTTATCTTATAAGCTGTTTCTGCTGCTTCTTTGGCTACAGTGTTAGAATAATATAAGCCTAAAGCATTGAGTATTAAACTTATTGCCAAGAATATAAATATTGTTTTACTTTTGAGCATGACAGAACCTCTTATCATTAATTTTTAGACTTCGTACTAACTGATGCCCCCAGTTTACTATTTGCTGAACAGTAGTTGAAACGATTGCTTTAACAATAGCTGAACAATTGCTTGAACGATTGCTTGAACTATTGTTTGGCAATGGTTTAATAGTTGTTTGGCGATTGTAGGGCGATAGTGGGGCAATTGTTTGGCATTGGTTTTTTAGGGCCTAATTTCCCATTGCTATCGCCAAGTTAAATTGATACTCCCTTCCATCTCATTCTCAATTTAACTGGTGTTGAACGATGTCCTAGGACACAAATGCCTATAACGAAGTAACACTTAATGCCGCAGGCACTTC
Organism: Bacillota bacterium; assembly: GCA_028280325.1. Lineage (GTDB taxonomy): Bacteria > Bacillota > UBA994 > PWPR01 > PWPR01. Next base: position 11,834 of record JANQLZ010000103.1, on the reverse strand, counting down.
ATTTTGCGAAGCAATACTTCATGTTGTGTTAACAACACTTCATTCCCTAACTGCACCCCGCTTGCCAAAGGCAAGCCCAAACCAATTGCGTAGCAATTCCACACCGTTTACGAAGTAAACCCACCACGAGAATAAAAGGCTATCACTTATCAATAACCTTGGCCACATACTGCGAAGTCATGGCATTGAGAACTCCGACATAGTCGAGGGTGAACTCTACAATATCCCCAATCCGATAGGCATGATTATCTGGAAGGCCTAACAGTAGATGGTCGCTACTGGCCCCTAAAATCTTCAGGGTGCTATCTACCGGAGTCATTCTTTCTGGAAAAACATCTTGTCGTCCGATAGCAGCAATTGCTCGATAATGCCAGCCCAGGTCTTCAAAAACCGGAATATTACCAAAGGCATCGCAGCCTATTTCATCACTTGGAACCGAAGGCTTGCATTTTAATTCGACAATTTCTGCCTGCAATATAAAGCTATCCTGATGAGTTCCGGCAATTGGACCTTCGGGCAAGGTCAATCCACCTAAAATTAATCCCTCCCCAAGGCGCAGATTATTAATTCCTGGAGGCATTTGCTTGCGCCAGACTAATCCTAAACTGCTGGTATTGCCTCCGGATATTATCTCAAGGTTAAGACCTAATGCTTGTTTAAATAATTTAGCAGCTTGAACCAGCCGTTCAGTTATTTTGATAGTGGGCAGCACCCCGCTGTAACAGGTCAGATTAGCACCGATTCCCACTATGTCTAAGTTATTCGTATCAGGCCAGGCGCTTATGAATTGAGCTACACTGTCATAATAGACGCCCTCCCTCAAATCGCCAACATCGATCATAATCATTACCTGCTGACGGGTATTAAAAAACTTAGCTGCTTTATCCAAGGCCTGCAGCGTGGTTATCTCTGAAACTGCACAGATATCTACATATTTAATAATGGCATCGATTTCTGATAACATGGGAATTCTTAACAAGACCAGGTTGTTTAAATTAGCTTCTTTTAGTCTAATGATATTTTGGATACGGGAATCAGCTAAAGCCACTACTCCGGCAGCCTGCAATGTTTTGGCTATTTCCGGGTGCCCACAAAATACCTTAGTTACACCCCAGACATTGATGTTTATCTCCTGACATTTGTCAACGATCATTTTGGTATTTTCATAGATTTTATTTAAACTGATTTTAAGGCAAGGATACATTCTATTACCTCCTGTTATATATTGTTAAACAAATTATCGAGTACTGCAATATATTCATTGACCAACAGACAAAAATTAGCCATTTCAACTAATAAGCTCGGCCATTTTTGTTGAAAGCAGTTTTCAAGGTTGAGACATTTCTGATACAGCCGACAGGCCCCAATTGTTCCAGCAATGCCTTTTAAATCGTGGATTGTGAGTAAGGAACTTTGTTTATCTTGGTCAGCCAGTTCCAGTAGCAATTTGTTTTTCAGCTCTTTAAGGTAGCTTAAAAAATAGATTAACAGATTTTTATACAATTTGCTATTGCCGTCGATAACTTTCATGACCTCGTTAGTATCAAATAAGGCTAATGAGCTGAGCTCCTGTAACCATAGTTCTACTGTATCCTCATTATTCTTTTGGTCAATATTGTGATAATTGAGTTGCAGCCATTTATTAATAACAGTGTAGAAATCATCAGGATTAATCGGCTTTGTCAGATAATGATTAATACCGGTTATGTAACCTTTGGTCCTTGCTGAATCGGCCGAATGAGCCGACATGGCAATAATGGGAACACTGTTTTCCTCTGGGCTTTCCAATTTTCTAATTTCTGAAGTCAACACAAGCCCATCCATAACCGGCATTTCAATATCGACTAAGATTAAATGGAACCTGTTTTCTTTAATCAGTTCCAGGGCTTCGGCTCCATTATTGGCCGTGATAACGTCAATATGGCATTTTTTAAGCAACTCCTCCACAATAACCTGATTGAGTTTAACATCTTCCACAACCAGAACTCTGTAGACAGCAGCCCTGCTGGTTAAAGACTGGATTTGGCCCTTTACTACTGCATCTTTTTTAGCCAAATCCTGGATTGCTGGCCTGGTTAATTCTGCTGTCTTCATATCCCCATATGTACTGCTTTGCTCGCTTATCTGATTGCTGGACTCGCTGACTCCATATGGAAGAATAACATTAAACTCACTGCCAGTATTAACCTCACTTTCAAACCAAATTTCACCATCCATCAACTCAGTTAACTGCTTACATATAGTCAGCCCTAAACCGGTACCGCCGTATTTTCTGGCAGTTTCTTGATCTGCTTGAGTAAAGGGTTGAAATAATATCTCGTGTTTATCTGCAGCTATACCTATGCCGGTATCTCTGACCGCTATCTTTAAGGCCACTGTTTCCAGTTCGCACTGATCAACACTTATTACTAGAGTTATTCTACCACTATCAGTAAACTTAATGGCGTTTGAGATAAAATTATTGATAATCTGCATCGTCCTGGTGGCATCGCCTATAATTAAATCTGGCACATCATGAGCTATTTCAGTAATTAACTCCAACTCTTTTTCTTCAACCCTTTGTTCAAAAAGACTTATCGCCCGGCTTATAGTAGACCTCAGACTGAACTCTTCCTTTTCAATAACAAGCTTGCCCGCCTCCATTTTCGAAAAATCCATCGTGTTATTGACAATATCTGTCAGCCAATTTGAGGCTATTTCCAATTTTTTAATATACTCACTTTGCTGATATGTTAAATCAGTGTCGTTAAGCAAGTGTATTATTCCATTTATTGCATTGATAGGGGTTCTCATTTCATGACTCAAATTTGCCAAAACCCGGTTTTTTTTACTACGGATTAATTCTGCTTGATCTTTTGCTCTAATCAACTCTGCCTCTAACTTTTTTTGCTTAGAAAATGAATGTAAGTTAGGCATTTTTCAACCTCACTCCCTAAGATGTATTCTATTTTTTGAAGTAATTATTTTGCTAAATAATACCAGCAAACTGCTGATTAATTATATTTGTCATAATTTATGCAGGTTTTTTGACATATCTAATATCTTAAAGGTCTTAGATATTGCCCCTATAAAATCCTTTATATTTTATGATTTTACAAAATTTTATGAGGAAATGGTTCATTTCTTATTTTTACAAAAAAACAGTGTAGGTTTCACCCACACTCTTTTTTCAAAGATTGAAGTACATATAATAACTATTTTTTAATGATGTTACTTTAAAAATGGAGAGGGTGCAAATACTGTTTCACCTTAAAATACTTTAATGACCTCATAATCGGCAGCATCCTTGGCAAAAGTTATCTCAATATCTTCAGCTTCATATGCTACATCAATTGTAGTATCTACTATTATCCATTGACCATCGATAAAAACTTCGTTCCAGGCATGGTAGTCAGAGGTGAATTGACTATGACCATGAACAAGTTTGGTCGGTATGTTAACGCTTCTAAGCATCACTGCCATTAAAGAAGCATAATCATAACATATTCCCTTACCATCGGCTAAAGTTGCAGCAGCCTTGGGTAAGTATCTACTACAAATATTTTTAGCTTTCTCATGATCATATTCGATATTTTCCAGTAGGTAATCATAGACTATTTTTACTTTCTCTGTATCAGATTGCATATCCTTAGTTAGTTCTTTTGCTAATATAGCTGCTTGACAATCGCTTTGCCAGGCTATATTTTGAACACTCGCTAAAAATACTGTGTTATCATTTAGAGACAAGTTAAAAGTTGTAAGCTCTATTTGTTTATACTTTATATCAGCTACTTTTCGGTATAAACCTACAATATACTCACCACTTCCCATTTGCAATGGTAGTTCTTCATCGGATGAATAAAGATTATAAAAATATCTTTCAGAACCTTTTTTCACCATAACTTTTAAGTCAGAATAATCAGTAGTGTCATAGTTGATACTTACAGTGCCACAGTCAGCATTGATCGTAATAATCTCACTATTACCATATGCAGGCTCTGGAAGGACTACCAGCATCAAGGCAATAATAAGAGTAAATACGATTTTCTTCAATTGTAGACTCTCCCTTCGGCACCTGGCTATCTTCTCAAAGAAGACCCTATAGTTTTGCGTCCCTACCTCACGATAGGTTTGCCATTATACATGGGAAAGAAAAGCAAAAAACTCCTCTTTCGGTAACTGGCTGCCATATCACTTTGACTTAGGCCCTTTAGTTTTGCGTCTCTAGCTTTCACTAGATTTGCCATTTCGAGAAAAGCATTTGATTACATGGTAACCAAAGTCTTTCTCTGGCAACTGGCTGTCATAGCTTAAAAAGCCGTAGACCCTATAGCTTTGCGTCACATGCTTTCACATGTTTTGCTATTAACAGAATAGTACGATCAATACCTAGACTATTTGACTACCCTCTCACTATAATTGTAACATAAATAGGCTGTAATTTATTTAACTATTAACAATTAGCTATTGGCTACCAGCACTTTTCATGTTAATTGTAATAAACTGATATATTCTTAGTCCTCCATTCTGCCCTTAATAATCAGGCGTTGAGTTGAGTTATAAATCTTATCACAGGTAATTAAAGTGATTTCTCTGTGGGTTTCGTTTCCTTTTAACACCCATATCTCTTGTGGTTTAACCAGCATTTTATCATAAACAATATACTGATACTCACTGGTGCCATCGTTGACTTTAATGTTGTCACCTATTTCAACTTCATCTAAGCGATTAAAGTTTTTACCATAGTACTTGCTGTTATGTCCTGCTATACAGTAGTTACCTATCTGACCTGCTTTGCCAGTGTTAATAATACTTGATACTGAAATATCTAAGTTTTTTTTAGTTGCTTCTGATAATATGGGAACCTCCAGGTTAATTTTCGCTATTTCCAGGATACCTTCCATGTTGCTTTTAATATATTCTGCTCTTCTTTGGGCTTTTTCCTGTTCCAGCCGTTTTCGTTCCTGAGCTTCCTTTTCTTTTTGCTGGTCAAGATCAGCTTGTGCTGTATTTGCAGTTTGAGAACGTGCTTCTGGCCTGGTCTCTTTTTTTCTTATTGGTTCTGACTCTCCAGTTAACTCTGATACAGCAGTATTATCTTCGTTAAGCTGCATCTCAATATTTAGCATGCTTTCCTGCCAATCTGCTATCAGTTTTTGCTGTTGATATGAAAAATAGATATCCCTGGCAGTAGGATAAGAAATAAGTAATAACCCTGTTATTATTAATACTGTTGGAATTGATCTCCTCATAGACTACCTTCTTTACTTAAATCTGAGAGTTCAAATTAAACTCTTAAACAAACAGCCTCAGTGAGCTGAACATGCTGCTGTGATAAGGGGCTGTCGCTTATATTTTTTGAGTATGCAACAGCCCCATGTTCATTACATTATTACATTAGCCTTTTTCTTAAAACAACACCTGTTAAGATCAAGATAAAACCTAAGAGATATAAAACTGGATTGGCAGACGCACCTGTTTCAGGAAGCTCTTTAATAGTGCCCAGCGGAACCTCTTCAACATTGATCTCAATAAATATTTCCTCTTGGTTGCCATCTTTATCGGTAATGATTATCGAGAAAGTGTCCTTGCCGGTAAACCCGGGGTCGGGAGTGTATTTCCAATTACCATCTTCATCGATAATTACCTCTCCGTTTTCGGGTTCCTTTCCTTCAGATACATCCTGATCATCTGGCACGTCGACCCCACCATTTACCGGAGTGTCTTCATCGGTATCCTCTTCTTGATCAGGGATATCAACAATATCTTTCTTGGGAATTAAAGAAATCTCCATGCATTGTGAGATATTTTTAATTACGTAGTTTCCGCTATCATCAGTTGTAATAGTATCAACTACCCGGCCCTTTCTGTTCTTGACCACAACCTCGGTATTAGCCAACGGCTCACCAGTTTCGTCATCAGTTATGATACCTTCAACATCAATGTATTTAACTAAACCAATATCTATAGACATGTCTTTTTGCTTTTGTCCTAAGAATACTTTTTCGGTTAAACCCTGAGCATTGGCATTGCTGTCATTATTTTGTGAAGCTGCATAACGCTTGGCGGTGCTCATACCACCTGGTAATGAAACCTCAATATAATATTCTCCTTGATAGACATTAGTAAACAGATAATATCCCTGGCTGTCAGTGATGGTTGTATCAATAACAGTTTTGTCCTTATCAAGCAGTTTCACTGTAATATTGGGCACCCCAGCTTCGAAGCTGTCTTGCACCCCATCATCGCTACAGTCGGCCCAAACATAGTTGCCTATTTCACCTTCAGGTATCTGCTTTTTAATACCAAAGTCAATATCAAGTCGCTTCTGACCAGGATTTAGAACTACATCATCGGACAGGCCGTCAGCTGATCCATCACTATCCTGATACTCTGGAGCACTGTTCTTCAGAGTCATTTCATACATATAAGGTATTTGAATTTTAACAAAGTAATTCCCCGGAACTAATTCAGTAAACAGATATTTGCCATCACTGTCAGTTTTAGTTTGCATGATAGTATTTTTATTATTATCCAGTAAATAAACTGTAACATTTGCTACGCCTGGCTCGCCAAAGTCTTGGGCGCCATTACTGTTCAGGTCATCCCAAACAAAATCACCCAGCTCAGCTGTACCGATCAAACCAATATCAATGTTTCTAAGATCGGCCGAATTTATCAGTCTGACTACTTCAATAAAACCATTTTTATTGGCATCACTGTCTTTGTCTTTATTGCTGCCTGCATTTCTGATAGTAGTTTTATAGCCTGTCGGCTCTTCTACCCGCACAGAATATAAACCATCTGGTAACTGGTCAAATAAATACTTACCATTGCTATCTGTATAGGTCTCAATTCTATCAGCGCTTTTGGGAATCAGGATTACTTTTACTCCCTCAACACCCTTCTCGCTGGAGTCCTGAATACCATCTTTATCGTAATCGATCCAGACGTAATCACCAATACTTCCCTCACCAATCCCAAGGTTTGGATCAGGTACATAATACATTCCGGCATCGACAGTTAACACATCATCACCAGATAATAAGCTAAACTTAGGTGTAATTCCGGTACTGGGATCGGGGTTGCTGTCTTTACTGTCATCTGTACCTTCATTCTCTTTAGTTATGACAAAGTCGCTCTTGGGATAGAACTGCACCTGATATACGCCCGGCTGCAGATCGGTAAATTTATAGTAACCTACTGCATCTGTCTCTGTTTCCTGAGAACTGCCATCAGAGTAAATGAGTTTGACCTTGTATTTGGCCAGGCCCTGTTCATTGGTGTCTTGAATACCATTTTTATTGGAGTCATTCCAAACATAGTCGCCAATATCACCACGTATAACTAAACCAGCATCGAGGTCCAGATTGTCTTCATCTGATTTGAGGGTGTAGCTGACAAATCCATCCTCATTAACATCGCTGTCGTTATCATGTGCACCGGTATTTTGAGTTGTGAAGTGATAGCCCGTAGGTCTGTTAAACCTTAGTTCATATTCACCAGGATGAAGATCTGTAAATAGATATTTGCCATCACTGTCTGTTTGCACCTCATCAACAGATCCATCGGGCTTTTCGAGCTCTACCTCAATATCTGCCAGGCCTGTAGCTCCATCATTCTGCTCGCCATCACCATTCATATCCTCCCAGACATAGTCTCCAATTGAGCCCAGCTTATACAGACCGATATCTGCGGTAACCACATGGGTGTTAGATTTCAGTACATAGGGTTTATCTGCATCAGATAACATAGTGCCCCCAAGGGCGATATCACTATCTTTGGCGTCATCGCCTACATTTTGCTTCGTTATAGTGTAGCCTTTTGTACTAACAAGCCCGATGCGATAAGAGCCCTGCTCTAAATTGCCAAATAAGTAGGCACCACTGCTATCTGTTGTGACATTTTTACCTAGGTAATTACCAGCAGAGTCGTAGAGCCCTACCTCAATTCCAGCAATACCGCTTTCGAGATCATCTTGAATTCCGTCACCATTGGTATCATGCCATACTCTATCACCGATGGAATTTGCTTTATACATTCCACAGTCAATTGAGTCATCTGGTTTTCCTGATTCTAGCAAAATATCAGCGGTTACTCCGGTATCTTTATCAGGGTTACTATCTTTTTCAATATTCCCTGCAGCATTTTGAGCTGAAATATAGTAATTAGATAACAGTTCAAACTCAACCCGATATTCCCCGGGAATTAAATCCGTAAAGCCATACATGCCATTGGTAGTGGTTGTGCTAAATTCAATCTCTGGTGATTCATCTGATTTAAATAGATTGACCTGAACTACGACTTCATCACCATTACTGTCTTTAATAAATGTTTCATCATCGTCTTGAACCCCGTCGGCATTGAGGTCTTCCCAAACATAATTTCCGATAGCGGTATATTTGTAAATGCCTACATCTAGGTCTTCATTATCATCGCCTGATATAAGAGTAACATTATTAGATATGCCACTATCATCTACATCAGAGTCCTTATCATCGTCGCCCTTATCACGGGTAATGAAGCCATGATACCCGTCTGGCAGGTCTACCTCAATATGGTATTCACCTGGCTCTAAGCCAGTAAATGAGTAGCTACCATCATTGGCAGTAGTTGTTGCATCATGGAATATAGAGCCTTTGAACAGCTCAATTTCTACACCTTCGACCGGCTTGCCATCATCCTGTATTCCATTACCGTTCATATCCTCCCAGACATAGTTGCCCAGCTTAGCAGGGATATAGAAGCCAGCATCGAGGGTTTCATCTATTTCATCAGTGTTAATATCTATAGTATGGGTTTTATAGCTGTAGCCAGCTATTCTAGTAATATCGCTATCGTTTTCATCAGGGTTATCGCCTGAGCCAATATTTGGTTTAGTAGCTACAAAACTCGAATCATCAGGCAAGGTAAATTTAACATAATATGATCCAGGTGCTATCCCAGCAAACTGATATTTACCATCAGCAACAGTGGTAACACTATTTCCGACTTGAGTACCATCACTATCCTTATGCAAGGTTACTATCACATCTTTAATACCAGGTTCTCCTGTTTCCTGAACTCCGTCAGCATCTAAGTCATTCCAAACATAGTCTCCTATTGTAGTGAGTTGGTACAGACCGATATCTACATCATCGTTATTATCATCTGACTTTAAGACAATTTCATCAGATCTCTTAGTAACCTGATTTAGGTCACTGTCTTTAGCATCACTACCCATATCTTTACCTGTTAAGAAGTGGCCAGTAGGCAATACAACACCAACAGTATAGGTGCCCGCCTCCAGATTATCAAAGAGGTATTTCCCATCAGCTCCTGTTTCCATACTATTTATGGCAGCTGTTACTCCCTGCTTGTAGAGCTCAACAGTTACCCCACTTATACCAGTCACAGTCAGATCTTCATCCTGTAAGCCATTACCATTCTCATCAAGCCAAACTGTGTCACCGATGGAATTTTTTAAATACAGACCACTATCCCAGTGATCTATAACTGAACTCGAAGGAACAAACAATGTTGAGGTCCTACCCGTATCCGGATCAATGTCACTGTCTGTTTTATCATCGCCGTTATTTTGAGCTGTGAAATAATAGCTCTCATTTAAGACCTCAATTGCATAATTACCAGGCATTAAGTCTGAAAACTCATATTTTCCGTTTTCATCTGTTTCCATAGAAGCTTTAAGTACATTATCTTGATAGAGGTTTACGGTGATGTCTTCAATTCCTGGCTCAGTAGCAATGTTACCTTGCTGACCATCGGCATTATCATCAAGCCATACTCTATCTCCTATAGAAACTAATTTGTACATACCGGCATCTATATCCAGGTCTACATCTCCTGAAATATAGGTTTTTAAGCTACTTTCTCCACTATTAACATCTACATCAGAGTCAGTAGCTGTACCACTGCCTTTATCGCTAAAGATATAATCATCATCTGGTTTAGTTACTTTAATATAATAGCTTCCTGGGGGCAGGTCAGTAAACTCATAATATCCAGGGTTAGCTGAACTATCATCGGCTGTTGTAGTAGTTTTAAAGGCAGTAGCTCCACCTTGTTTATATAGCTCTACAAGCACATCATTTATTCCAGAATCCCCGTCATTCTGGATACCATCAGCATCATTGTCTTCCCAAATTCTATCTCCGATAGTAATTGGAATATAAAAACCTGCATCTATTGATTCATCCAGATCTCCTGATTCCAGAGTAATAGTTGCTGTTTTACCCGCATTATTTATATCACTATCTGTATTATCGGAATCAATATTCTGTTCGGTTACAACATAATTTGATGGAGCAGTAAACTTAACATAATAATCACCAGGTGGTATACCAGTAATCTGATATAAACCATGTTCATCTGTATTAGTTTCTTTAACTAAATTACCTAAAAGATCATACAGCTCAACCTCGACATCCTCGATACCAGCAGCCATTTCATTTTGGATACCATCACCATTTTTATCATCCCAAACATAATCACCAATAGTAGCTAGCTTGTAGAGCCCGATATCTACCGTTAAATCATGATCATCTGAATAAAAGGTATATGTTGCTGTTGTTCTAAAGGTATCTGGGTCAAGATCACTGTCTATTTCATCATTACTGTTTGAGTCTACGTCAGGTTCGGTTGCGGTATAGCCTAATGCCTCGATTTCACTTTTTATTAGCCTTACCTCATAGGTTCCAGCATCGAGGTTATCAAAGAAATATGCACCCTGATTATTTGTAGTGTCACTTGCTACCCAACCATTGGTATCGTATAAATGAACCTTGATACCTTCTATTCCATCTTCATCAGTTTGTAAGCCATCACCATTCTTATCAAGCCAAACCTTATCGCCAAGGGTGTTTTTGAGATATAAACCAATATCTATTGTTAAATCAGTGTCCCCTGATGCTACCGAGAAGGAATCTGTTCTGGCATTGTCCAGGTTGGCATCACTGTCTAAAGCATCAGTTGTTTCAGGCGAATCTTTTATAGCTATGCGATAATTATCCGTGCTGGGGATACTTGTTGTACCAGGCTTATCAATCTCAATATAAAACTCACCTGGTTTTTGATCACTGAATAAATATTCTCCAGCTGCATTGGTGGTTGTTGAAGCTATCTGGGTGAAAGTACCATCAATATTTCTGTAGAGCTTAACATTTACATCTTGCAAGCCGGTTTCACTGTCATCTTGAACACCATTGGCATTGATATCTTCCCAAATGTAGTCACCAATACTAACGTTCTGATATAAACCAGCATCCCAGGACATGTCTTCAGCTTTAGATATTAAGGTGAACCCCTCGCTAAGCCCGTTAGCGTCTACATCTGAGTCCAGATCATCATCATCACCGATGTTTTGGTCTATGAAGCCGTCAAAAGGATTTCCCTCAGAGTCAGTGGCACTTGATAAATCTACCTTAATAGCATAGTCTCCAGGTGTTAATCCCGTAAATTCATAGGTGCCGCCTCCGGATGTTGTAGTAGTTTTATGTTCTTCCCACACAGCCCCATTTTTCGAGAGTAAATCTACTGTTACACCATCAATACCAGATTCTTCGCTGTCTTGTTTACCATTACCATTCTGATCATGCCAAACCAAATTACCAACGCTGGCGTGCCAATATAGCCCCATATCTAAGGTGTCATTTTCTTCCCCAGTGGAGAGGGCAACATCTGGTGTTCTATAAGTTAGCCCACTTCCACTATAAACAAAGTCACTGTCAATTTCATCGTCTGCCCCTTGATTATCAGGCGAGATTTGAGTGTCAACTGGCTTGATATATTCTACATAATAATTTCCTGGAGCAAGATTTTCAAAGATATAGTAGCCTGGTTTACTGTTCTTGTTCTCT
>JANQLZ010000088.1 GCA_028280325.1 Bacillota bacterium | reverse complement strand
AGTAAGGCAAAACGTGGCTCACAAAATTGAGCCTAGATCAAGGAATAGCTAAAAAATTAGCAAACATAATACGAGCCAGTATATGTTTGCTAATTTTTTAGCGTGTGACGAAGGAATAGGTTTGATTATGGGAGCTCAGTAACAACGAAGCCACTAACCCCAAGGCTCATAGAATTGGTGCTAACTGATAAAGGAATAAAGAAAAGCTGCAACAAAGATAATACAAATAGTATATCTTTTTGCAGCTTTTTGCATATGACAAAGTGCTGGTACCTCCAGCCCCGCAGGAGAATGAAGTGTTGTTAACACAACATCAAAGACTTGCAGCATGAAGTGTTACTAAGTAACACAAATTATTCAACGTAAAAATGTTACATATGACAAACTGTTTTGGTACAAAAGCACAACCTCTGTAGGCAATGGAAAACCCCATAGCTAAGCCAATGAATCCTCCGCAGAAAGAATCACCTAAACGACGAAACGAAAGGCACAACGTGGCTCATAGAATTGGTGCTGAATCAAGGAATAGAAAAAATCTGCAACAAAGATAATACGAGGTAGTATATCTTTGGGCAGATTTTTACGTATGACGCCGAGTCAGTCCAATTATAGGAGCCTCCGCGGAAAGAGCCTCTACCCCTACCCCAAGCTTATGGCAAACTGATTCCCAAACCTCCGACACCGCTCCAGTTGCTCGGCATCAGGGGTGAACAATATTCTCAGTGGTTCCAGCTCTACGTTAAACTTGGCTTCCTGCAGAAGTTTGCTGGCTATTTTAGGTGCTTCACCACTCCAGCCATAGCTGCCAAAGGCGGCAGCGTGTTTTCCTCTAAAGCGCATGCCCTTAAACTCATTAACTAAACCGGCTATATCGCTTAGCACGGTATTATTCATTGTCGAACTGCCCATCAAAATGCCTTTGGCTTTAAAAACCTCAGTTACAATATCGCTCTTAGGCAGCTTATTGGTTCTTAATACTTTGTAAGGAACTCCGGCTTGTTCCACACCTGCAGCAATGGCATGCGCCATTTTTTCGGTGTTACCCCACATCGTATCGTACAGAATCAGGACATGACCCTCGTGATAAGCATCTGCCCATTCTAAATACTTATTGACAATCTGCATCGGATCAGTACGCCAAATTAAACCGTGGCTGGGCGCTATCATATCAATTGGAACATTTAAGCCTGACAGTTGATTTACTTTAGGCTGAATCAGCCTTCCAAAAGGGGTCAAAATATTAGCGTAATATTTTAAAGCTTCGTCATATAGGATACACTGATCGACCTCATCATTAAAAAACTCAGAAGTAGCATAATGCTGTCCAAAAGCATCATTAGACAGCAAAACATTGGCTCCGCTGACATACGTCATCATGCTGTCTGGCCAATGAAGCATTGGGGCTTCAATAAATGTCAATTTATTTCTTCCAAGATCAAGGGTGTCACCTGTTTTTACTGTTACAAAGTTCCATTCACGATGATGCTGGGCTTTAATAATATCTTTACCTTTAGCTGTACAGTAAACCGGTGTCTCCGGAATACGATTCATCAATGCGGTCAAGGCTCCACCATGGTCAATCTCGGCGTGATTACAGATAATGTAATCAATGTTTTCCAAACCCACCTCAGCAGCCAGCTTGTCCACATAATCACCGGCAAAGGGTTCAAAAACAGCATCTACCAGAGCAATCTTTTTATCTTTAATCAAATAACTGTTATAGGTAGCTCCTCTGGGAGTCAAAAAATGGGTTCCATGAAAAGATTTCAAACCCCAATCCTTTACTCCAACCCAATATAGTTCATCTTTTATCTGAAACATAGGTTTATCCTCCATATAATGTTCTACACCACATTATACCCTAAAACTGCACTCAGAAAGCAGGCAATTAAAAACTGATCAAATCCCTGCCTCTGACAAAGGCAATTACCATTTCTGTGAAAGCGCCTGCTGTCATACTCAAGGCGCCGATTATTCCTCCGAGGCTGGGCAGTGCAGCGCTCAGACCGGTAGCAATGGCTACTACTGTCAGTACATTGCCGATCTTAGCCAGGGTTATCGTTGGGGTTCGTTTGTTTAAAAGCAGCACTCCGCTAAAAATCTCCACCCCACACAAGACAACTGGCATCAGGGCATACCAGCCAATTATCCTGACTGAGACTGTCGCTAAAGAATCCTCAACCCCGATAATGGAAGTCAAAGCCCATTTCCCGATCGGAGTAATCCCGCAAACTATCAATATAAATGCCATCAGCAAGGACACAAGCACAGCAAATCTGACAACCTTGTTAAAAGAGTATTTGTCTTTGACAAACACCAGAACAATCTGATGTACACTGTACAACAATACTATAAATATCATGGCAAAGCTGTAGGCTACCTGATAACTGGCCAGAGCCTGTTCCGGATTGGCAACCCTGGCTAAACCGGCATTAATACCAGGACGGGAAAAGGTCTGTACAAACGTGGCCCCAATTAATGGAATATAGAAAATAAGTGCATCCCTGACTGTTATGGATCTCTTCGATCTGGTCGGTTGGTCAGGAAAATCTTTCTTATATAAAAGTGCCGTAATACAGGCCAAAATGGCCTCTGAGCCAATCCCGGTTACCAGCAATATGGCCCCAACCATTCCCCCACTCAAACCTTCGAGACTCAGCAGCAGTTGGGTAACAATCAGCATGATAGCCAATCGGATAGAAACATTGATTGTCAGCCAAAAAGTTTTTTTCCGAACAATAAGCATCCCCTGAAAATAACCTCTGATTCCGGACAGCAGCGGTAAGATTATAAACAGACGAAAGCATTTAATCACCTCTGGAAAAAGCTCCGGACTTACCCCTACCCACTTAACAAATACCGTTCGGCCGAAGCCGGTAAAAGCCACAGGGATCATTAAAGTGACACTGGCCACAACTACGCCAGCGCCAACAACCATCACATTTTTTAATGATGTCTTATCATCAAAAAGAGCTGTTGCCATTCTCCGAATATTGTAGCAGGGAGACTCAAACATCATCGAAATACTGGTCGCTACTGCAAATGCAGCTAAAGCTATTTCAGCTTCAGCAGTACGGGCCATGGCCGAACTCATTATCGAATGGGAAGACATCATTAACATTGCACTTAAGGCCAAGGGCAGGAAAAATGCTGTCAATTCACCATAGTTTAATCGACCTGCTGTTACCTCTGATACAACTGGTTTTGCATGTGCCATAAAATTGCCCCCACAATCTATGCTGCCTGTATTTTTGCCTCTTCAGACAGAGATATTTTGCCGTTCCTGGAAAAGCCATAAAGAATACCCAATTCAACTAAATACCCGACCAGTGAACTCCATCCTCCTATTGCTGCGCCAATCTGGGGAGCAACAGCCAGCATAATAAACACGGTAGCTATCACAGCCCCGACATTAATAAACTTGCTCAAAGTAATGATCGGAGTCCGGTTCTTCTTAATCAACAGCCCGGCATAAACCTCTGTCTGGGAGATAACGACTGGAATAAAGCCCATGGCAAATATTGTTGATAAGGCCATGCGCATCAGCTCCTGGTCTACCCCAATAATGTTTAGCAGCACCCACTCTCCCAGCGGAGTTAATGTTAGCAACAGCATAAACACAGTTTGTGAAACACCCAATATCCACGCAAATTTTTGGACCCTCTGCCAATTAACTTTACTGTTGGCAAAAACTAAAACCAGCTGATGCACCCTGCCAAACATACCAATAAATATCCAGGCGAAACTACGCCCTACCTGATAAGCAGCCATGGAAACTTCGGGGCTAATCGTACGAGCCAAACCGGCATTAACCGAAGGCTGTCCCCAGGTCATTGCAAACTGAGCTACCACTAAGGGCAGAAAAAAGAGCCACATGCCTGAAAAGCTGATTTCCTGTTCCTCAGTCTGCCGCGGCAGGTTGGACTTCAGCTTACGGCCGAAAATAAAGGCAAAAACAGCCTCGGTTCCGATCCCGGCTGTAATTAAAATTGAGCCAATGATACTCCCCGTTACAACTTTGGTATTGGTGATAACGGTAGCCAACAGAAACATGACGACAATACGCACTATAGTTGTTATCGTCAAAAGATAGGTTTTGCGGCTGAGAGTAATATACGCTTGATAAATAGACCTGACAGCAGCGAGAAACGGCATTACCAGCAAAATTGTAAACGCCCTTACTGTATGAGGCAGCAACTCATCACTGATGCCAATGAGATTTACAAAAACAACTCTGTTTAAGGGAGTAAAAGCCACTAATCCCATCAAAAACAGGGCAACAATAAAAGTTATTGTCGCCAATTTAATGACTTTATTATAAGATTCTTCACTTTTCAATAATGCAATGCTGGCTCTACGCAAAGTTATACATGGCGAATGAAACATATTACCAATGCTCCTGGCCACAGAATAGGCTGCAATTGCAATGGCAGCATCAGCAGTACGAGCCAGTGCTGAACTGATAATAGAGTGTGAGGACATCATTATCATCATACTGGCAGCAATAGGCAGGAAAAAGCCTATCATCTCACCATAACTGACAATTTTAGTAGCTGCCTTATTAGTATCCACTGCTATACCCCCCTGGCTCTTATCGTCTTATTCTGGTCGTACACAAAAAACTTGTAAAAAAAGACTGTCGATATAATGTAAAATCCGAGTGCAACAATGAACAGATAGGAGTAACCCAGATTTACTATCACATAACCCGCCACAAACATGGCAATCGAACGGGCGCCATTGCCTGCTGCACTTAAAATCCCATTAGCGGTAGCCCGTGTTTTACGGTCCAGCCCCCTCATTATAAATGTATTCTGGAGCGGCCCGGACATCTGTTGAAAGGTGTTACGGGCCATGTAAGCTGCAGCGACAATCCATAGCTTAGGTCCGAATGCCATAATTACAAACATTGGAAAAGACATTACCCGGGTTATTACTATAGCCCTTTCCATACCCAGTTTTTCGCAGATACCAGGGGCCAGCGCAATCCCCAGGATTACGGCAAAGTTAACCAGAGAAAATATCAGCCCGGTCGTTTCGTGGCTGGCCTCAAAGCGACGCAAAAAGTAGGTGTTCATAAAGGGCAAAAACATTCCTGCACCAAACATAATAGAGCCCCGGACAATAACAAACTTTAGAATAAAACGAAAATCTTCTTGGGGCAAGTCTTTGATCTGTTCTATCAATCTCTTTTTTTCCTGCCTGGCAATAAACCTTTCATCGGCAGAGGGCTTAATATATAATAACTGCAGGAAACCTATAGCAGCTATTATCAATGACAGAGTAAAGATAATTCGATAAACCGCTATCGTACTCATATCAGGTAAAATACTCAAAATAAACAGAGGCAGCAAGCCTCCAATTAGATTACCGATTATATTGGACAAGCGCATAAAAATACCTCTAACACTGTAGGCATGTATTCTGTTTTCAGCGGTAGCATTCTCGAAGATAAACGGCATAGCTGTGGAATTATATAAGGCTATAAATATCCCGTGAATAATATGGGAACCAAATAAGACTGGAATTAAAACTATAAAGGCTCGAGTAATATAAGTTATTTTAGAAATACCTATGCCAATCATTAAGCTGTTTCTCCGGCCAATTCTATCCGAGATAATGCCGGCTAGAATAGCAAATACTGCTGTCATCAATGTTGCCGTTCCCATTAATGAACCGTAAAAATCCTCATTATGGCCCAGCTCAATTAAATACCTGGGGAAATATAAAACATAGACAGCTATAGATAGATGATTGCATAAGTCAAATATTAAAAATGCCCTGATATTCCTGTTAAAAGACTTCCATTGCAAAATATACTCTCTAAATATCTTCATCTCTCTTACCTCCGGCGACGTAATATATTATACTTATCTCGGAGAGCAAGGTAAATAGCTTTGTTAACAAAAATTTAGAGAGTCGTAATAATTTTTTAAACAAAAAAACTGATTCTTAACATTAATGCATTATTATTACATTAATATTGCTTTTTTTATCAAATATATGGAGGATAAAGTAAAATATGAGACTAATCTGTGCGCAATGTCAGACAAGCTATCAAATTTCTGAACCAATCTGGAGATGTTCATGCGGCAGCTATTTAAAGCTTGAAGATATATCAGCCGCCAATCTTAAGGAAAGCCTCAATACAGAAAACGGATTTTGGCGGTATCGTTCGGTTTTACCGTTTATTCAGCAGCCGGTTTCCATCGGAGAGGGCCTGACCCCCTTAAGCAGGCTTAGCTATCATGATCGAGAATACCTGTTGAAACTTGACTATTTATTGCCGACCGGTTCTTATAAGGATCGCGGTGTTGCAGCGATGATCAGCCAGTTGAAGCAATGGGGACTCCAATTTATTGTCGAAGACTCTTCCGGCAATGCCGGCTCCAGTGTTGCTGCCTACTGTGCCCAAGCTGATATTGACTGTGATGTTTATATTCCGGCTTACACTTCGCTGGGCAAAGCAGCTCAAATAGCCATGTACGGAGCTAATCTGGTTAAAGTGACGGGAACTAGGGAAGATACAAAAAATGCAGCCTTAGCTGCCGGAGAACGCAGTTTTTATGCCAGCCATAACTGGAGCCCATTTTTTGAGCACGGGGTTAAAACCTATGTTTACGAGATATGGGAGCAGTTAGGATATGAACTGCCTGACGTGATCGTAGCCCCCTGCGGCAATGGCAGCCTGATAACCTCAGCATTTATTGCCATAAAAGAATTGCTGGCAGCCAAACTGGCCACCAAACAGCCGCGAATCGTAGCCGTACAGACCGAAAACTGTGCCCCGCTGGCCACAGCCTGGCAACAGGGCCTGACCAGAATGGTTCGAATCGACAAGCAGGAGACTATTGCTGAGGGCATCAGCAGTGCTGACCCGCTTAAAGACAAAGAGATAATTGAAGCTGTAGTACAAACTGATGGCTGTTTTGTCACTGTCAGTGACGAAGAGGTATGGTTGGCTTTACAGGATCTGGCCAGGAAAGGAATCTTTATTGAGCCGACCAGCGCTACCGCACCGGCAGCTGTTAAAAAGCTTGACGCCAAAGGCTGGTTTAACAAGCATGATGTAGTTGCCGTTGAGCTAACCGGAAACGGTTTAAAAGCAACGGACAAAATTTTAAAGCTGCTGGGTTCTGTTTAAGGGCGAAAACGAGGTTCGCCCTGCACAATAGTTAAGGTCACATCAGGTAGCTACTGTTCTTCCTAGGAAAAACAATCGTTCAACTATTGTTCCAGCCACTGTTCAAGCAATCGTTCAGCTATTGTAAAAAACTATTGCCCACCAATCGATGTATGAACATGGGTTTACTTCGTAAACGGGGTGGAATTGCTTCGCAATTGGTTTGGGCTCGCCTTCGGCAAGCGTGGTGC
>JANQLZ010000032.1 GCA_028280325.1 Bacillota bacterium | reverse complement strand
AGATAATAACTTGTAATCCTGCTCCCAGTCGAAACCAAGCTGGCAAGCCCATTTCAACACCTCCTTTTTATTTATCCTATACTTTGTTTATGTCGTGTTCAATCCTTTCTGTTTGACTAATCTCTAAACACCAACCAATACTTGACCCCACTAATCTGTTTTAGATCTATAGTATAACCCAAATTAAGCTGATATGGCTTAAGTATATGCCCAGTTACCTGCCCCAAATAATGCGACTTGGCATCGATTTAAACTGTATGGCCATAGTAAAGTTTAGCTTTTAATTAATTAAATGTAAAAACCATAGCTGGCTTAAATACATAGTATGTTAATGAGTACTTAGAGAGGAGGACAATAGTGAAAATTTTTAGCAGTTATTCATCTAACCAGAAAGAATTAGCGAGGATATACATAGTTTATCAGAAAGCCGGCAAGTTATATCCACCCTCTGAAGCTTTAAGTAAAGGAACGGTTTTTCCGGAGCTTTACCAACCTTACAAACCCAATAAGAAAGGATAGGAATATTAGTAAATGGAAAGAATGGATAAGCTAAAGCAGGTGATGGAGCTTTACTTTTGCCTGCTTGATTTAAATCTATATCTGGATACTCACCCCAACGACACTAAAACCTTAAAAAAATTTGAAGCGATTAATGAAGATTACATGAAGGTGCGTCAAGAATACGTTACAGAATACGGCCCACTACTGTTCACTGATGTAACCGACAATGGCAAGCGCTGGCAATGGATTAATGATCCATGGCCATGGCAACTCGAGAATTATTAGGAGGACCAAAAATAATGTGGATTTATCAAAAACACTTACAATACCCGGTCAGAGTTGACCGGCCTAACCCGGCTTTGGCAAAAGTCGTAGTCGCCCAGTATGGCGGGCCCGATGGAGAGCTGGGAGCCTCACTGCGGTATCTTACCCAGAGGTACACCATGCCCATGCCCGAAGCCCGAGCCGCCCTGACCGATATCGGCACAGAGGAACTGGCACACATGGAAATTGTTGGAACATTAGTATACAACCTGCTCAAAGGAGCCTCATTGGAAGAAATCAAGAAAGCTGGCATGGATGGCTACTATACCAATCACGACAGAGGGGTTTTCTACGTTGACCCCAACGGCATTCCCTGGTCAGCAGCCGGCATTCAGTGTAAAGGAGACCCGATTGCCGATTTAACCGAAGACTTAAGCGCCGAAGAAAAGGCCCGCGCTACATATGATTACTTGCTAAATTTATCCGATGATCCCGGGGTAACCGACACCCTCAGATTCCTGCGTGCCCGCGAAGTGGTTCATTTCCAACGATTTGGAGAGCTGTTGCAGTTGTTGTATGATCGGAAGAATAGTAAGAGTGTGTGGTAGGTTGTGGTAGTTTCTTTCCATCGGACGCTTCCATAATTAAGTTTATATCTGCGTTGTACGAGAGAATCTGCCTAAAGATATATTAATCATATTATCTTTATTGCAGATTCCCTCTACTCCTTGATCTAAACTCAATTCTGAAAGCCACCTGATGCCATACTTTGTATCGTTTATGAGCTTGTTAAATCAGTTAAGCCACCGCTATGACATTAGGTGGGCAGCCACACAATTAAGACAAGAAGGAATAATGAAATCTTCAGCATTAAGTCCAAAAGGTCTTTGGGAATTAAATATTTAGAACTTAAGTAAAAAAGAGTTTTTTGTACTTGCATAAGAATTTCTCTATTTCTTAATCTAGCACCAATTTCTGAAAGCCACGACTTAATGAGACATTACGTCATCTTTAAAACATTTTTCATTGTACTTCTATAGTTAACTTATTGCTGTTTTTTGAAAGTAATGTTTTGTCTCCGTTTTACTCCAAAACGATGTATCTCTGCGTCAGTACAAAAAAACATTCAAATGATATATATGTTGAATGTTTTTACTATTCTTTAAACCTGCAATACTACTTGGCTTTCAGAATTGAATTCAGTTCAAGGCATAATAAAAATGTTCAAAAAGATAATACAAGCTAGTATATCTTTTTGAACATTTTATAACGCCGAAATGGATTTGATTATGAAAGCCTCAGTGGAAAGAGAGGGTTACTTAAACCTTAATATTCTTCCATTCACCACGCTTAAACCTGTTACTGAGCAGCAGCGATCTGACAGACCAGTCAATGATAACTGCCAGATAAACACTCCATAACCCCAACTGAAAGACCATTATAAACAGCCAGGTCAAACCCAGGCGAATGACAAAGTTACCCAGCACGCTGATATACAAGACTTTTTTAGTATCACCGGCACCACGCAGGCTGCCGCCAATGGCAAAAGACAGAGCCTGAGGGATTTGGGCGATGCCCAGGATTCTCATTATCATTTTTCCACCTTCAATCACGGTAGCCTCGTTGGTGTAGATTCTGATTAGTGCTTCTGGCACCAATATAAACAGGACGCCCATCACACTCATTAGAAGCAGAGCCATTTTAGCAGCTGACCAGCCGCTTTTTTCAGCTTTATCAGGCTGTTTTGCCCCTAAATTCTGGCCAACTAACGTGGAAGCGGCAACCGCAAATCCTATGGCCGGCATAAAAGAGAGCTGCTCGATATTGCCACTGAGAACCATTATGGCAACCGCCGTTGTACCCATTGAGGCTACTATCCTGGTAGTCAGCAACAGGGTAATACTTTGAGCCAATCTCTCAAACGCTGCCGGAATACCTATCTTAAACAGTCGTTTAATTACTGGAATATTGAGTTTAAAAAAGTCTTTGAATTTAATGTGCAGCCCGGCTTTGCCTTTAATTAAAATGTAAGTCATAATCCCTAAACTTATTAATCTGGAAAAACTGGTGGCAATTGCAGCCCCCAGGATGCCTAAAGCAGGAAAGCCCAGTCTGCCAAATATCAACACATAGTTGCCAATAACATTGATAATGTTGTCAGCCATGCTGGCAATAAAAGGGGTTTTGGTGTCACCGGCGCCTCTTAAGCTGGCGGTGACCAAGATAGAAATAAATGAAAAAAACATGCCCGGGCTGTAACCACGCAAATATGTTATGCCATTGTCGATAACACTGCCCTGGGCACCCATAAACAAAGTTATCTGCCTTGCCCCCAGAAAAGCGATAACAGCTAAAGCAAATGAAATAACTGCTCCAATTATAATCGATTGGGCAGCTGCCTGCTGAGCTTCACCTTCCTGATTTGCTCCAATAGAACGGGATACCAGCGCAGTAGTAGCAGCTCCCAAGCCCAGAAAAATAGAAAAACCGACAAATAGAGGCCTGAAACTTAAACCAACACCTGCGATAGCCTCTTTGCCCAACCGGCCAACCATAGCCATATCTATTATCTGTACCAAGGTCTGCAATGTCATTTGGGCCATAACCGGCCACGCTAAAAGAAATACTACTTTAGGCAGAGGCAAGTCGCTGTTTACCCAATTCCGCCTTTGCTTTTTCAGTTCTTTCTGTACGGCACTCTGCTGTTCTGCCACTCTTTTTCCTCCCCTGAACTCTCATATATCTCAGTATAGCTTTAACTAAATGTATCGAAACATAACACTTCATTTTTATCATAGCAGTTGATCTTTAAGTATATTTCGATTATAGTACTATTAATAGCCTGAAGTTTATTATATCATAAAGGGCGGAGGTAAGATGCCTTGAAATATAAAAATGTTTTTCAATTGGCGCTAATGCTGGTCGGGATGGGGCTCATTATTTTGCTGGCATACGCGATAGCCTTAAGCCTGTTTAATTGAGCCAACTGGAATGGATTTTGGAATGATTTTAATATAATATACGCCCTGAATAGCATATGGCAATTCAGGGCGTTCTAAGATTTTTTAATGGTACAGTTGTGCTATAAACTACCTAATAAGGTGCCATGCTGTTTGCCGGCCACCGAGAAAATGTACCTCTGATGCTGTATAAATAATCGTTTGCTCCAACGCAATTCTAACGGTTTGGTTAGCCCATTCGGGGATCTCTTTATGAATGTTAAGCTCCATAGCATAGGCAGTATTGTCATATAACTGGTATTCTCCCCGGCCGGGAACCCCATTCTGTTGATCATACAATCCGATAGTAGGACCAGCGCCGTGACCATGAAACCCTATTGGATGAGAGTAAACACAAGGGACAATACCTTCCTGTTTGGCGGCTTTTAAGGCTTGATCCAGAATTTCATTGCCTGTTCTGCCGGTCTTCATCTGCTCGGCATGGATATCCTGTAATCTGTTGCCCTCTTTCATGGCGATCTTCAAGCCCTCGGGAACGTCTACTTCTCCCAGTTTCAGTACATAAGCATTTTGCTGGGTGTCGGTACACAGGCCCAGGTATTTAATGCCTACATCGCAATGAAGGATATCTCCGGGCTTAATAATTTCAGATTTATCAAGCTTGGTGCAGCCCTGCCTTTGAATGCTGACCGATGGCATAAACCAGGTAACCAAGCCCAAATCCCTGATCCGCTGACGAATCCACCAGGCTACATCCAAAGCCGTGGTTACCCCTGGTAACACTACTCTACTGGAAAATGCCTCCTTAATTATCCCGTGGGCAATCTCATTGATGCCGACATAGGCAGCTATTTCATCTGCTGTTCTGTATTCCAACCATCCCAAACACAAACCGATCGCACTTCGCAAACAAGGTATATACTTGTCGCCCAGCGACTCGACCAATAACTGATATTCACCATGGGTTAATCCGTCGCCAAAGGCAAATACATTGCTGACATTTATGCCGATAGTTTGAGGGTCGCGCTCCTCGATGATCTGAGCTAACCGATCGTATTGAGGAATACTGTTGTCCGGCCAGGAGGCCTGATAGAATTGATCCATAATCGGAACAGGACGCGATAAGGACAAACAATCTACGGTGCCATCTGATAAGCGATGATACACTAAAATTGTTCTCCTTCTAGCTGAGAGCATCTCTGCCGGGAGTAAGGACATCATGACCGGATCTTCGTTGTATTCCCGGGCGGTCACTACCCACATTTCCAAGCCTTCACGCTCCATCAACATTGGCAAAACCTGAGATAACCGCTGCTTCAGCCAGCGATTTCTAACCTGGGCCCGCTTTCTTAAAGGCAGAACCTTGTTCTGAAATGCCGATGACTCAGCCACACTCAGCTGCTTAACTCCATCAACTTCTCTCAATAACTTCACCTCCAATTAAAGCTCAACGATACCAATATTATTTACAATTTTAATTTTAGTGCCAAATGGCTCTGATAGCTCGACCATTTTCTTAAGTATTCTGGCTCCTTCGTCATCATGAGCCAGCATTGGCCGGCCTCGTACAGTTCGTCGTTTGCCGAATCCTAAGGTAATTGGGTAAAGCTTGATCTCTACAACCTGACCGTTTTCAAACCTGCACCAGGGCAGAACTGTCTGCCAGAAGCGCTCATCCGATGGGAAACCTTTTTTATCGTTATTACTGCGTTTGTTGTAATACTCAGACGGGGTTGCATCATAAGACAGGCCCTGTTTGAGATAGACATCGTGAGGCAATTTGCGCACGGTTTCATTTTGGAAAACAAAGTTTCCTAAGCTATAGAAAATCGGCTTGCCACGATATATCTCCAAACCTCTAAGGTAGTGAGGACCATGTCCAACAAAGATATCTGCACCTGCATTAATACAGTCATGAGCAAAAGGCTGGTGGAAATCAGCTGGCTTCCAGAAATCATCGGTGTTTCCTTCATGACCATGCAAACTGAATACCACAAAATCTGCCTGGTTGGCCGCATCCTTAATCCACTTTAGATTTCCGCTACGGTCCTGTTCATTAATAACCGTATGCAAGCCGGGATTACTGCCTTTGACAAACTTAGTAGTGCCTAAGTTACAAACACCCTCTGGCTCCGGCTTGCGCCAACCGGCTTTGACAAAGAGGTTTTTTTGCTTTTCCAGACCGGCATGCTGGTTAAGCTGCTTAACGTAATTAAAATGTTGCTCATCAACTTCAATGTATTTATCATAACGAACCGGGTTTAAGCCAGGCCGGCCGATAAAATCGGGACGAGCGCTGCCTGCTCGGCCATGGGGAGCAAAGGTGGAAGCAGCAGCTATCAGGGCTACCCGGCCATTGGCCAAGTCCAAATACCTGGCAGAACGGGCATCGGCAAGATTATCACCAGTACCAGCATTGATCAAGCCCTTTTCATTAAAAAGCTCAACCGTTCGCTGCATAGCTTCTATGCCATAATCCAGCGAATGGTTGTTAGCCATTGAAAACAGATTGAATCCTGCATACTCCAAATCTTCAAATACTAATGGGTCAATCTGGGTATAGGTACCGCCGCTCTGGGCAACCGGATAACCTTTAAACTCGTGCACCAGCATCTCAAAATTAGTAAATTTAATGTCAGCATTTTGCAGAATCTTCCACATCTCTAAGTAAGCAGGTTCATTGTAGGGTTTTAGTCTTCTGGTTATAAAAAGATCGCCTGTAGCAGTCAGGGTAAAATTACGCAATTCATCTTTATATTGCATACTAATGCCTCCTAAACATTTTATATAGCTACAAAATAATTAGATATCTATTTGCTGCTTTCCTGCACAATATTTCGATAATAGAAAATTTTTTTATATTTATTGACCTTTTGCACCCATAGCTATAGAATACATGTATGCAAGAAAGAGTGATAATAATGAGTAGTGTTAATTTAACCAGCAAAAGCCACTCCAAATTACTGCAAGATGTTTTAAAATTTTACATTCCTCTTGGTATTTACTCTATGATCATGCTGACCAGCCACAGCGTCATAAATGCAGGAATAAGCCGCACCGGCAATTCAGAAATTGCTTTGGCGGCCTATACAGTTTCGATGAGTATTATGAATATGTTTGCTTCTCCAACCTTTACCAGTCGTCAAATGCTGGTAGCCTTAGCCCGAGACAAAAAAAGTTTCAGGATTAGCCGCTCTGTCATGGTGAAAGTTGGCATAGCATCGCTGTCTGTTTTGAGTCTGGTAGCATTCACTCCTATTGGAAAATTTATATTTATTAATATCTTTAATGCCCCCATAGATTTATATCCTGAGATTGAATTTGCAGCCAGATTTTGCTTACTGCTGCCCTTTGTCTATACCC
Organism: Bacillota bacterium; assembly: GCA_028280325.1. Lineage (GTDB taxonomy): Bacteria > Bacillota > UBA994 > PWPR01 > PWPR01. The sequence goes on along the minus strand of JANQLZ010000032.1, from coordinate 5,311 downwards.
TGCGGGCCTATAGCCAGGGTATAATCATTGTGCAGAAGAAAACCCAATATCTGACCTATTCAGTAATTGTCAGAATTTTATTTATGATTTTTCTGGCATCATTTCTACCTAAAATTGCCTGGCTCAATGGAGCAGCAGTAGGTATACTGATTTGGACCTTGGGAATGGGTTGTGAAGCCCTGTGCAATCTATTGCTATCAATACCTCTATTTAAAAAATTGCCGGAGCAAACCACAACTTCTGATAATGCTCAGGCCTTTTCTGCCAGCAAAGCCTTCAGTTTTTTATGGCCCTTAATGCTGATGTCTTTTGTCTGGACCCTGGGCCGGCCGATGATCAACTTTGGTCTGTCACGGACTACCGATCCTAATTTATCTTTAGCGACATTTCAGGTAGCCTACAGTTTTGCTTGGATTCTAATGGCTTTCCTGGACAATAATTTGCGTCAGGTAACTTTGATTTTTGGCACCAGTCAGCATAATATTGATTTTTTAAAGCGCTTCACCCTCATTTTAAGTGTGGTATTAGCTGGCTTACTGGCCATTCTGACCTTTACCCCTTTAGGAACCCTGGGTCTGTTAAAGGTAATCAAAGTGAGCCCCGAGTTGGCCTATGCCAGCAGAAATATATTAATGGTCCTGATAGTTGCTCCGTTGTTAATTGCCTGGACCGAGTTTTACATGGGTTTGATAATGAAGCTTGGCAAAACAAAAATACTCAGTATTGCCAAGATCATTAACATGATAACTGTCACTATAGCCATTTACACCCTGGCTATTGTCGCCCCTCAGATTGGGGCTATAGCTGGAGCTATAGGGGCTTTGTCCGGAATCGCCATTGAAATGATTGTTCTCAGACTGGCTTACTTCAGACACCTAAAAAAGCAAGCTTTAAACCAACAGGAAAAGGCCCCTTCAAATTGAGGAAGGAACCTTTAGCTTAATAATTTTTATTTAATTTCCAACTGCTGATACTTCACGATACTTTTCCTGAAAAGTAGATGCCCTGCTACAGCAATTAATACCATCAGTAAAAGCAATACATACTTTAAGGTTAAGGTCGTAACAACCGGGCTGATTACCCTTATCACTATAAAAATCAGAAAACCGAGCAATAATCTCCAGGCTAATCCGATCATGATGTTTAAATTGTTTTTGACAGCATGGGTAGGAGAGGTCCAGTTCAAGATGGGCCTGTTAATATCAATACATATATCTATGGTAAGCATCGCATAGACTGTCGGTAGTACGATCAAAATCCCCCATAGCAGATCCATGACAGTCACTGGCAGCATCCAGATTAAAACAAATGGCAAATAAATTATTCCAATTCCAATAATTACAGCGCAGCTGATCAGCCGGGCTTTAAGATCTACCTGGGCAGATACGGGGGCTGTTTTTATCTGCCAGAGATGTTTGCCTTCACGGGTAATAGCTGTGGCTGAAAAGGTGCCGATAAAGGCTGGCGATATCAGCACTGCTGCCACAATTAAGGGTAGCCAGGGCTGCATCTCCGGTCGGTTCAGAGAATCGATAATAAGTCGCCACGACTCTATTGATTGAGTCCCCGACAGCAGATTAATCCCGACAATAAACAAAGGCAGTATTATCAGCAGCAAAGCGTTCATTAAAAAGGCCGGAGTTTTATATACTATCTGCAGATTGCGGCGCACCAGAGCACCAATCACTGACCTTCCCTGATAGGAAGCCCGGCGGTGAATCACTTTAGATTCAGCCTGATTAAAACTTCTCAAAGTATTTCTTACCAATGGACGAGCAAGGAGGTTAACGCTGATCAGGATAACCAGATTAAGTCCAACAAACAGGACTAGATTTAGGAATGAACCGGTTATCATCCTAGTAGCCCAAACTACAGGTGGGAAACGCAAACCAAAGTAATACAGCAAACCATCCTCAGACAACAACAATTTGGTGATAAAATCACCCGAAGCTGACTGCCTGGCTATTAAAACCTGCAGCCCGATAATAATAGCAATAACCAAGAAATTGACTATTACCGACATAACTCTGCGGTTAATAGATCGGCCTACAGTGCTCATCACCAGGACAACTAAAATGGAGGCTATTAACAGTGGGGCTAAAGGAGCCAGCAATAGTACGATAACACCGCCAAGCAGCCCGACAATAGTCAACCCGGATCTGCTAAAATAGATGATTAAAGCAGGCAGAAGAAAAACAGTACTCATCAGGAAGCTAAAAACATACTGTACAGCAATTCGTGCCAGTATAATGACGTTTTCCTTAATCGGCAGGGTCAGTAAAAAGCCCGTGTTCTTTGAATAATAAAACAGATTGATTAAGGCACTGAATGACAGGAACATAATAACCATCGATATAATCAAATACATGATGGTAAAGGTCAGCTCGGACAGACCCATTTGTCCTAAGCTCAGATATAAAGTATTAGATAGCTGGACCGACAGGAAGATAAAAGTAAAAACCAGCCAGATCAAAGCTACTATAATTAGCCCCTTTCTCTTCCCGGCTCCCATATTCTCAATCAGTCTCCGCCAGTAGTTTTTCAGTTCTACCCGGGTTAAAGCGATAACGTTACTCATTTTCTGTCAGCTCCAGGAAAATATCTTCCAGCGAACCGCCCTGGGCTTTGATATCAGCTACTGTACCCATTGCTATAATCCGACCATCTTGGATTATGGCTATCCGGTCACATAGATTTTCAACTACCTCCAGTACATGAGAAGAAAAGAAAACCGTTCCACCAGCAGCACAGTGCTCCTTCATAATATCTTTAAGCATTTTTGCTGATTTAGGATCCAGTCCTACTAACGGTTCATCAAGAATAAACAGCTTCGGTTTAGATAGCAAAGCTCCACTGATCATCAGCTTTTGCTTCATACCATGAGAGAATGAACTAATGGCTTTACCCAAATCCTCGTAAATGCCAAAAGGCACAGTGAACTGCTCAATTCTTTTTTGACGTAGGTTTTTTGACACATTGTAGATATCGCCAATAAAGTTCAAATAGTCAAAACCGCTGATAGAATCAAATATTTCAGCGTGGTCAGGCACAAATGCAAACCTCTTTTTGGCTTCAACCGGCCTATTGCGTACATCGACATTGTCGACAAAGACTTTACCCGAGGTCGGCAACAACATGCCTGTAATCATCTTGATAGTTGTCGTTTTACCAGCTCCATTAGGGCCAATAAAACCGAATATTTCACCAGAGCTGACATCCAGGTTAATGCCATCTACCGCTAACTTTTTGCCATCATAGTTTTTTGTCAGATCAACTAATCGTAGCACATCGATTCCTCCCTAACCAATTAAATACACATCTTTGTTATTCCCTTCGGCAGTGAAGAATAAACAATTGCCTGGAAAAGATATGGTATAATTATTGTGCCATATTTTAAAGAAAGAGGTGGAAGTTTTTAATGCTAAAAAACGATTCCTTATATTATCCCTATCCTGCCAGAAGACGTGCTGTTTTTGCCCGCAATGGAATGGTAGCTACATCACAACCTTTAGCTGCCCAAGCTGGACTGGATATTTTAAAAAAAGGCGGTAATGCTATTGATGCCGCAGTAGCTACTGCTGCCTGCCTTACTGTTTTAGAACCTACATCAAACGGCATTGGCGGAGATGGCTTTGCTATTATTTGGGCTGACGGCAAGCTGCACGGGTTAAATTCAAGCGGCCCTGCTCCCCAAAGTATTTCAATAGATGCCCTTAAAGCCAGGGGCTTGCAGGACATGCCGGCATATGGCTTTTTGCCGGTAAACGTTCCGGGCATACCAGCTGCCTGGGCTGCTCTCAATGAAAAATTCGGCAAACTGCCACTCAGTGAGGTATTAGAGCCTGCTGTTTACTATGCCGAAAATGGCTATCCTGTGTCACCGGTAGCTTCCAATGCCTGGCAGCGGGCCAGTCAGAATTATCGTCAAAAGACTAAAGGAACAGAATTCGAAGAATGGTTTAGAGTTTTTGCCCCTAACGGCCGAACTCCGTCAGCTGGAGAAATGTGGAGATCCAAAGACCACGCCCAGACCTTAAAACTAATCGGCAAGACTAATGCCGAAGCCTTTTATCGAGGAGAACTGGCTCAAAAGATTGATGCTTTTTCCAAACAGTACAATGGCTTTATCAGCTATGAGGATCTGGCAGCATATCAACCAGAGTGGGTCCAGCCAATCGGAGTAGAATACCATGGCTATCATGTTTGGGAGATCCCCCCTAATGGACAAGGCCTGGTCGCCCTGATGGCCCTCAATATCGCTAAAGAGCTGCAAATGGACGGTCGAGACGATGTAACAACCCTGCATAATCAGATTGAAGCTCTGAAGCTGGCCTTTGCTGATGGGCAGAAATATATTACTGAACGAAGTAAAATGAGCTATACAACTGATCAGCTCTTATCAGATACCTATGCAGCCCGACGTCGTTCTTTAATAGGCGACAAAGCTCTGATACCAGAGGCCGGCGAGCCGAAAAGCGGGGGTACGGTTTATCTTTGCGCAGCAGACAGTGAAGGCAATATGATTTCATACATTCAGAGCAACTACATGGGCTTTGGTTCTGGATTGGTTGTTCCGGGAACTGGCATTGCCCTGCAAAACAGAGGCAAAAATTTTAGCCTTGATCCCAACCATGATAACTGCCTGGAGCCAGGCAAGCGGACCTACCACACTATCATACCAGGGTTCTTGACTAAAGGTGATCTTCCTGTTGGCCCATTTGGGGTCATGGGCGGTTTCATGCAGCCTCAGGGCCATATGCAGGTAATAATGAATGCTGTTGATTACAATTTAAATCCTCAGGCTGCCTTAGACGCACCACGCTGGCGCTGGGACAAAGGTTTGGAAGTCAGTATGGAAATGGGCTTTTCTCAGCATGTCATCAATGCCTTAATCAGAAAAGGGCACAAGATTAAAGTTCAATCCAGCACAGGTGGCTTTGGACGAGGACAGATAATCTGGCGTGATCCCGAAACCGGAGTTTTGGTCGGTGGAACAGAGTCCCGCACCGACGGCACTGTTGCCGCCTGGTAAGATTCCAATTATTGTAGTGGTTTTACTTCGTAAACGTATAGCCAACAGCCGGTAGTAAAACACAACGTACTACTAGATGTATTTCGTACGGTACGGGGCTGCTGAAAAAGTCCGACTCTCCGCGTCACTCCAAAAACAATGCTAACTTCAGCATAAGTAACTGATTGCAGTTGTTGGGTGATAGGCTGGCAATTGTAGGGCGATGGTTGGATAATTGCTTGAACAGTGGCTGGAACGATTGTTTTTTGCTGAGAATGTGAAACATTAGGGATGGTTTTA
>JANQLZ010000026.1 GCA_028280325.1 Bacillota bacterium | reverse complement strand
TGCAACAAAAAGAACCGTCCGAGGCTGCTGAAAAAGTCCGCTCTCTGCGTTATACGGCTCTTTGCGCACTCGGCATACTACCTCGTATAGCCTCCTTTTGCGCAGAACCTAGCGCCTTGACAGCAAACATTTTCAACAGCCTCCAGAATATAGGCATACTGCCTCCTAAAAACACCATTAAAGTTAATTTATATTTTGGCGCACTATACTTTAAAATTTAATTTAAGAGTTTTTCAGTGGTCTCCAACCGTCCCTATGGCTGGTATACAAAAATCAATTAATAAGCAATAGTGCAGCTATTGAATAAAGCAACTGCCCAATTTGTTAAAGCAAGCTGACCTGAAACCTTACGAAGTAAGCCAGCCCGCTTGCTGAAGGCGAGCCCAAACCAATTGCGTAGCGATTCCACCCCGTTTACGAAGTAAACCCCCTACATGTTTAGCTATAATGGGTTATACTATTATTAAGCCTTATACAAGTCATAACTGACCTATGTTTAGGAGGACTAATATGAATAATGTTTTATTTGCCTTTGCCCTGACTCTTTTTGCCGGTTTGTCTACGGGGATTGGCAGCGCTTTAGCTTTTTTTACTAAGAAAACAAATAAAGAGTTTCTGTCAGGTGCGTTAGGGTTTTCGGCTGGGGTTATGATCTATGTTTCACTGGTAGAGATATTTGTCAAATCAAAAGATTCCCTGCAACAGGCTTTAGGTGATTTTAATGGATATCTGGTCACTACAGTTGCCTTTTTTGGAGGTATGGCTCTGATTGCACTGATTGATCGGCTAGTTCCTTCTTTTACCAACCCCCACGAGCCCAAGGATATCGAGGATATAAATGCTGTAGACGCCGATGAAAAACAGCAGCTGTTGCGGATGGGTATGTTCTCTGCTTTGGCCATTGCTATCCACAACTTTCCGGAAGGGCTGGCTACTTTCGCCAGTGCCTTAAAAGACCCCACACTGGGGGTCAGTATTGCCATCGCCATTGCCATTCACAATATACCTGAAGGGATCGCGGTGTCTGTACCGCTCTACTATGCTACCGGGAGCCGGAAAAAGGCGTTTTACCTTTCACTGTTATCAGGTTTATCCGAACCGCTGGGAGCGCTGTTAGGATACACCCTGTTGTACAGATTCTTTAATGATATTGTCTTTGGCATTCTGTTTGCCGCTGTTGCCGGGATTATGGTGTTTATTGCGCTGGACGAATTGCTCCCTACTGCTGAAAAGTATGGAAAACACCATATTGCCATCTATGGCTTAGTATCTGGTATGGCTGTAATGGCCTTAAGCCTGGTACTCTTTAGTTAATAAAAAAAACAGCCAACTCAAAATGCTTTGAGAATGGTTGCATATTTAAAGAGCCAGATCTTTGCCTATGGATGCCACTGAGTTTGGGAACCCTATTACATAACGACTGTGGATCGACACTTATATTAACCAACTGTTGATGTTTAACAAACAGTTTTAACCAAGCAAACTTAAAGGAGGCTTACTATGATCACCAGATATGCGTCACTGAATGATCTGGCTTATCTAAGCAATAATGAGCGTCATATCTCTCAAGAGCGTTTGACTCAAAAGATTAAAGACAATGAAGTACTGGTAGCTGTAGATAATAATGCTATTATCGGCTACCTGCGGTTCAATTTTTTTTGGGACCATATTCCGTTTGTCAATCTGATATCTGTCGAAAAAGAGCACCGGGGTAAGGGTGTCGGAAAGAATTTAATGGGTTACTTCGAATCTGAAATGAAAGCTAAGGACTATACTACAGTGATGACCTCTACTTTAGCTGATGAGACTGCTCAGCACTTTTATAGAAAGTTAAGCTATAAGGATTCAGGCTGTTTACTGCTAGAGGGTGAGGCATTAGAGATTATATTCACCAAAAAACTGAGTTAAACACTGCACCTCGTTAAATGATGTTTTTATATTTCAGTGTTTTAGAACTGGTTAATTATGTAAAAACTATTGATAAGAAGTTTAACGAGGTGACTTATGAAAAGAAAATATTTAATATTTATAGTTTCACTGGCAGCCCTGACCCTGATCACTGTTAGATTTTTGAATAATGATACCCCCACACCCGTTAACAGCACCAGACCAACAGTAGCAGTGTCAATTATTCCCCAGCAAACCTTTGTTAAAGCTGTTGCCGGTGAGCTTGTAGATGTCATTACGATTATTCCCCCAGGGTGCAGTCCAGTGAATTATCAGCCATCACCTCAGGATATTATGTCACTCAGTAAGGCAAGTCTTTATTTTTCAATTGACGTACCGGCAGAGAGCACCTATATCATGCCGATGATTGCCAAACACAGTAGATCGCTTCGAGTGGTGGAATTAGCAAAAAAGGTCGAGGAAATCTACCTGCCTCTGTACCTGAATGATGAGCAGGATGAAAAAGTGAGAGACCCTCATATCTGGCTTTCTCCCCTCCGGGTTAAAATAATGGTTAAGGTAATCTCTGATGAGCTATGTCGTCTTGACCCCACCAATGAGGATATCTATAAAGCCAATGCAATTGATTATATCAACCGGCTCCATCAACTACACAGCTCCATTATCAATAGCTTGAGTAATCTGCCTCAGCGTACATTTATCAGTTATCACCCGGCTTTCAGCTATTTTGCTCAGGACTATAATCTGAATATGGTCGCTATCGAAACTAATGATCAAAAAGTTACAGCTGAAAAACTAAAAAATGTAGTTGATTTGGCTGCAGAAAAAAATATTAAGTATGTGTTTTGTCAGGACGAGATTAACGATTCTCAGGCCAAAGTTATCGCAGCAGAGATAGCCGGAACAGTAATTAAGACCTCTCCCCTGGCAGCAAATTACTTAGAGAATATGCAGGCTATGACTGATAAGCTGGCTTATGCCTTAAGATAATCTAAATCTGGCTGCCCAGAAGATAGCCGGGGTTTGGCTGACAGGAATAAATCTGTCAGTTTTCGGCGTTCAATCTCAGATTGAGAATAGTAATTGTCTTGGCATCGTAAGTAATTAACCCTTCCTTGCGCATTTTTTGCAGCTCTCTGGAGAGAGAACTGCGCTGCACCCCAAACCTCTCGGCCAGTTCTTTTTTAGTAGTTGACAATTTGATTACCTGAGACCTCTGGCTGTGGTATTCATGTTGTAAAAACACAATAATTAATTCCCTTAAGGATTTATGAGTGAATGACTTTATTCTGGTTGCTAAAAACAAAGCCTGCTCTGAAACCAGGGCCAGGAAGGCTTGCAAAAAGAGCTTGTTTTGGCACAGCCTCAGGATATTGGCTTTGTCGACGTGCAGGATTGCCGAATTATTCTTTGCTAAAAACGTCATTGGATAATAGCTGTTATCAGCAAAGAGTAAATTTGCCCCAAAGGTTTCCCCCTGACTGATATGTTTAAGCAGGACCACATTGCCATTCTTATTAATATCCTGGACGACCAGTTTACCTTTTAAGACCAAATCCAATGATCTGCATTTAGTTTTCTCCAAATACACTATGCTGTTCTTTTTATGGGTAGTTATACTGCTATAGTGATTCAACAACTGCCTCTGTTCCTCTTCAGTCAGGGTAGAAAACAGTGGATTGCTGTTTAGGATATCATGGTATTTTTTTAGCATTCTTATTGCTCCTTAGATCGATGGCTTCAGGCTTGCTATGCTCCCTGTTACAACTGCTAAACGATAGTTTTTAATCATTGTGGGGCAATAGTTTGGCAATGGTTTGGCAGTTGGGGGGCGGTTGTTTTTGCGTAACTCGCTACTGCTCTCGCGAAGGTATTTTACGCAAGCCCTAAACACCTGAAGTTTACATAAAGAGTAGTAACTCAAAGTTGATGGCTATAGAATATGGCATCTCTCCATTTCTGTATCAAGGATGTTTTAGTCTTCGAAGAATAACTGGAAATCATGGGAATGTAATAACAAAGACTTCAGAATGATCGAAACTACAGAGTTAAAAGAAGACGGTAATAAACCAACTGCCCCAATCGTTTCGAAGTAAACCCTCTCAATTAGTTACCTTGGTAACTGCATATGATTATTATTAATTATATTATATTCTTAATTCGTTAAGAAGGGGTCTAATTATGGATATTTTAACTATTAGTCTCTGGCTGATTACGGCCGGGGCACTGGTCTTATCGTTGAAAAAAGACCGTAGCAAAACCTTACAATCAATGAAATCAGCCCGTAATATGATGAAAAACATGCTGGGCAGTATCCTGGGAATTCTGTTTCTGATCGGTCTGATTTTAACCTTTATCCCGCCTACGCTAATTCAAGGCGCTTTGGGCAGGTCTAATGAGGTGCTGGCCACAGTAATTGCGGCCCTTGCAGGCAGTGTCACTTTGATTCCGGCCTTTGTGGCCTTTCCACTGATAAATTCCTTTACCAGTGTCGGTGCCAGTATTGTTCCTGCTACAGCATTTTTAACAACCCTGACTATGGTTGGCATTGTTACCTTTCCATTGGAAAAGAAAGAGTTTGGAGCGGGCTTTGCTCTTATCAGAAATGCCTTCAGCTTTGTCTTTGCCATCATCATCGCTTTATTAATGGGGGTTATACTATGAGCTTATATCAATATGTAAAAAAGAACAAAATGCTGACTGCCGTCATTGCAGCTTATCTGGTCGTTACCGTACTTTCTCCCGACAAGGCTTTAGCATCGGCTAAAAACAGCATTTATTATTTAAAAGAAATGCTGACCGTTATGCCGATAATTTTTGTATTGACCTCCCTAATTGAAACCTGGATTCCTCGCCAGATAATAATCGAAAACCTGGGCGATAAATCCGGGGCTAAAGGAGTAGTTCTGTCGTTTGCTTTGGGCAGCCTGTCAGCCGGACCGATCTATGCCGCTTTTCCAATCTGTAAAGCCCTTTTAGCAAAAGGAGCCAGTGTTTTAAACATCGTAATTATTTTAAGCTCCTGGGCCGTAATCAAAGTGCCGATGTTGATCAATGAGGTCAAGTTTCTTGGCTTTAATTATATGCTGGTCCGCTGGCTTTTAACTACGGTCTCAATCCTGCTGATCGCCGCTGCTACCTCTCTAATCCTTAAAGGGAGCATTCCCCAAAGAAGTTCCGATGCAAGCTCTGGGCCAATAAAGGTTTTGTCAGAATACTGTATTTCCTGTGGCCTATGTGTCGATGCTTGCTCCAAATATTTTACTGTTCAGAACGGCAAAGTTACTCTGACATCAGCCCCGCCTGCAGCAGCAGACTTAGCCAATATTAAGGAGATAGCAGAAAAATGTCCGGCTCAGGCTATCATATTACAGGATGCGACTTAAACATTACTACAGCAGCGCAAAGTTCGAGACTTTGGAAAAAGCGCTTTGCCTTATTCGATCAAGCAAATGACATCAGCACCCTCATGTTTCCTGTTGTTCCCATATTTACTTTTACTGCTTTTTAGTATTGTATTAATGCCGGTATGATATAATTTAAACAGGAGATTGAGGTGATTATAGTGCAACAAAATCGTTTAGCAGGTAGATTTAAACTGGCTAACTGGCTGCAAAAAAGCGGAACCGCCGTTTATAAAACCCTGAAGAGATTTCCTTTAACAGTTATTTTTCTGGTGGCCCTGGCCTGCCTGTTTATCTACCGTAATGAAGCATCTTATGAAAAGCTGCAATTAATTGAAGCTACCCTAAACCGGGTTATGGGAACATTGGTACTGGGTGTGGCCCTGTCTTTATTCGCCACCATGCTCCAGGAACGGATCTCTAAAAAACTGAATTTATGGGAAGCTATTCTGGCTTACGTTTTACAACTGGCACTGTTGTTCCTGTTCTATCAATTTGTTTTTATGAGTACTGAAATGGTACCCAATGTTACACTGGTATTCAGTACTGCTGCTTTATTGCTGGGTTTTATTTTTTTACCATATCTTTTTAATAACCAAAGTTTTGAAATCTACGTTATTAAGTTGATTACCAAAGCTGCAGTGAGTGCTTTTTTTACCCTGTCATTATCTTTGGGACTGGTTGCTGTACTGGCCAGCATTAAAGCCTTGCTGATAGCTGATTTGAATTCTAACCTGTACCTCTATACATTTGTCATAGGATGGTTAGTTTTTGCCCCGGTTCATTTTCTTTCTGATCTGCCGGATCAGCCAGCCAGGTATCGACTGAGAGATTATAGTTGGGTGCTAAAAATTGCTTTTACCTATATTGCTTTGCCCATTCTAAGTATTTATACTGTGATACTGTATTTGTATTTCGGCAAGGTCTTAATAACCCAAAACTGGCCTACCGGGGTTGTCTCTTACCTGGTTGTAGCTTATTCGGCTGTAGGAATAGCTACTATATTTTTTCTGTGGCCCTATAAGACAAGAAATAAATGGGTTAATATATTTATTGAAACATATACAAAAGCTATTTTTCCGCTGTTAATAATGATGTTTATCGCCATTGGTTTACGTATTAATCAGTATGGCTTTACCGAGAACAGATATTTTATTTTGATAATTGGTATCTGGACAACACTGGTAATGATATTTATTAACATCAATAAAGGCAGGAACAATATTGTCTTTCTGACAAGCCTGGCCTTAGCGCTGCTAATCTCAGTTTATGGGCCGGCAAATGCCTTTAATATTTCCAAACACAGTCAAAACAACAGGTTGAACTCTATCTTAAACACCTACAACATGATTGAAGATGGCCAGGTCATCAACCGCAATGCCCAGATAACTGAGCTGGATAAACGGGAGATCGCCAATATTTTGACTTATTTTCAAATGAATCATAGCTTTAGCGATGTCTCTGTTTTACCACCCGATTACAGCGCCAGGGAAATGAAAGAGTATTTTGGCTTTGAAAACTATTATGATATACCAGTTAAGGATAATGCATACTTCTATTACAACCGCGGAGACCAGCCTATTTCAGTTGCCGGATACGAAATTATGTATGAGTTCTTTGCCAGCCCTAAAAATAGTGATCACTTTACCAGTGAGGCCTTTATCCGGGGCAATGATGAATACCGGTTAAATATTGAAGGAAGTATGTTGACCGTTTATAAAAATGATGAATCAGTGTATGTTTTTGATATGGTTGAGCATGCTGCAAATCTATATCAGAAACACGGTCACAGCAATAATTTTTCTGTCGAAGACCTTAGCTTTACAGATGAAAGCCAAATAATCGAGGTCAAATTTTTATACAACCAGGTCAATGGCTATGTTGGAAGCAGCACTCAAGAAGTAGCATTAACCAGCGCTCAGGGGAAACTATTGGTTAAAATAAAGGGTGAGTAATAGTAATCGGTTTATTTTAACAACCCTGAAATAATCTTTATTGGAACAGCAGTAACAGTAGTTAAGCAATTGTTAAAAAATACTTAGCAATTGTTTTACTCAGGTTACTGTTCTTTTTTACTGCCGTCCTGTGATAAGATAGACATGCAATGTTAAACAGGCAGGTACAAAATATGGATTATATTTGGAGAGACAGCTTCACAATTAGAGCTGTTGAGGTCGACTTCAATGGCAGATTAAAACCCAGTGCAGTTTTTGAGCTAATGCAGGAAGCTGCTGAGCAAAGTGCCAACAGCCTGGGCTTTGGGTATGAATATGTCAAGAAGAACAATTTTTTTTGGGTTTTGTCCCGTGTTAAATTAGAGATATACCGGCTGCCCGGCCAAGGTGAAAAGATTATTATTGAGACCTGGCCCAAAGGCGCCAGTAAGGCCTTTGCCATGCGTGATTTTCGAATATATCAGGGCGACGATCTATGTATGGCAGCTACAACGGCCTGGCTGCTGTTAAACGGAAAAACCAGGTCCATCACCAGGTATAAAGATTTTCCTGGCGCTGGCGGGGTTGACGCCATTAAAGACCCGCCTCCCAAACTTAAACCAACATCAGATTTTCATGATATTTACAACAGGAAGGTTCACATCAGCGACTTGGATTTAAATAATCATGTCAATAACGCCCGTTATGTCGCCTGGGCTATCGATGCCCTGGGCTATCAGGAATATTCTACAAACCTGATTCAGGAAATTGCGGTGAACTACATCAGTGAGCTTAAGTATGGTGATCTGGTAACTATCCGAAAAGCAAATTTAGACAATAGCAATGAGGTATTCATTGACGCGGTCAACAGCAGTTCGGGCAAACAGGCAGTTATCGCCAGGATACGTTTAAATAATTGTTTTACCCAGGCTACTGGCTGCCAATAATTATGATTAAACGACGTAATGACTAGGAGATTATATCAATGAAACTAGCAATTTTTGATTTTGATGGAACGTTATTTTTAGAACAGACCATACCTTTTTTTATTAATGAATGGGAAAATCAGGGCTACCCGAAAGGAAGACTGATTATGATAAAGTCAAAGATTATCGGTCTGTATTTGCAGCATAAACTAAAGCTTATCTCTCGAGATGTATTTCGCACTAAAGTCATCAGGTTTTTTCCAACAATTTTTACCGGTATGAACAAACAGGAGATCATCGATTACTTTAGCCAGGCTGCCGACAACGCTGATCAACATTTTAATCAGGATATTATCCGTGAGTTAAGACAGGCTCAGGCAGACAATTTCCACACCGTACTGCTTTCTGGATGCTATACTCTTTTCCTGGATATCATTGGCGAGAAATTGAATATCGATACGGTGCTGGGAACCGAGCTTTACTTTAATCAGCAACTTAAAATTGACTATCTCAACATAAATCACATTAATGGTTCTCAAAAGTCGTCGGTTATCAGGGATCATTTTGCCAGTCACGATATCAATTGGGAAGAAAGCCGGGCTTATGCTGACAGTATTAACGATCTGGGGCTTTTAAATATGGTCGGCAGACCAATAGCAGTAAAACCCGATCAAGAGCTGAAAAGGCAGGCCCTGGCTCAGAATTGGCTTGTCTTAGAATAAAGCCAGCCGTTATTATCGCATTTACTAAAGGTGCAGAAAGTGCTAAGATAAAGAGATTAAAATAGAATGTTAGGTGATGTGCAATGACAGTAAAAATCGTAACAGACAGCACTTCCTATCTACCCCAAGAGTTGGTTGAAACTTATGATATTGATATTGTCTCTCTGGGTGTAGTTTTTGAAGACAGCTCCTATTCAGAGAGGAATATCAGCAACAGTTTCTTTTACAGCAAACTGGCAGAGAGCCATGAAATTCCGACATCCTCTCAGCCAGCTATTACTGAATTCGCCGATATTTTCAGCAAAAATGCCCGAGAAGGCCATCAGACAGTAGCCATTTTAATTTCATCTAAAATGAGCGGCACCTTCAACACAGCCGTAATGGCTAAATCTATGGTTCTGGAAAAACAGCCGGAAGCAGTTATTAAAGTCATTGACTCTGGCTCAAACAGCATGCAATTGGGCTTTGCCGCTTTAGCGGCGGCCAAGGCTGCCAAAGCAGGGAAATCTATCAGCAGAGTCATTGAATGTGCCAAAGAAAATATCGCCAGAAGCAGGTTTATTTTCGTTCCGCACAACCTCGATTACTTGAAAAAAGGCGGAAGAATCGGCTTGGCCAGTGCTTTAATAGGAAACATCATGAAGATTAAACCTATTCTAACAGTGAGCGAAGGGATCGTTAAGGTTATGAAAAAGGTGAGAACCAAGAAGCGCGCTGTCAAAGCTTTAATCGATACCTTAATGACAGACATTAAGAACTACGGACTGGGAGATGTAATTGTGCATCACATTGAATGTGAGAAGGAAGCCAGTGAACTGGCCAGAATAATTGGAGCTGAACTAAATCAACAAGTCAATACAGCTGCTATTGGTCCGGTAGTTGGCACCCATGTCGGACCGGGTGCCATTGGCTTGGTGTACTATACAACAGATAAACTGACCTAGTATTATTTGTTATTGGGTTTTGATTTGATTCTGTCATTATATTTCATAGCGGTTTTGGAAACAGCCAATCCTCCCCGGGCTGTTTCTTTTAAGGTACTGGGCAGGGCCTTTCCGATACTGTTCATGGCCTCAACGACCTCGTCGAAAGGTATAAAGCTCTCGATACCGGCCATTGTCATTTCAGCTGCTACCAGAGCGTTGGCTACACCCATCGCATTTCTCTTGGAACAAGGCACCTCTACTAAACCTGCTACCGGGTCACAGACTAAACCCAGAATATTTTTTAAGGCTATAGCTGCTGCATTTAGACACATTTGAGGCCGGCCGCCCAATATTTCAACTATTGCCGCCGCAGCCATCGCTGAAGCACTGCCTACTTCAGCCTGGCAACCCCCTTCAGCTCCACTGATAGAGGCGTTAGTCGCAATAATGATACCAATGGCTGAGGTATTGTAGAGAGCTTCAATAATAGTTGAATCAGCAATTGCCAGTTGCTCCTGAAGTGCCACAAGCAGGCCGGGGACTACCCCACAGGCCCCTGCTGTCGGGCAGGCAGCTATCCTGCCCATCCGGGCATTCTCTTCCGTTACTGCCAGGGCATAGGCCACAGCCTTAGCCAATAAATCAGAACTGATAGCCTGCCCCGACTGCCAGTACTGATACATTTTACTGCTGTTTTTACCAATCAGGCCTCCTGTAGAAGGCTCTGTCGACACTATTCCTTTAGCGACAGACTCTTTCATAACCTGATAGATGTTCTGCATTAAAACGACCAGCTCAGCTGCATCTGTATTTACCAGTTCGCACTCCCGCAACAGGGCAGCCTGGCTGATTTTAATTTGGCGATCTGTACAGAGTTTTAAAAGCTGTTCACCGGTTGTAAATTGAAATCTGCTCATTATCTCACCTCTAAAATAGCTTCTCTATAGCTACAGCAAACTCAACGTCAGCAATCGTTTTTATCTGATCCAGATATTCGGGCTTAATCTGCTGGTCTGTTTCAATAATCATGTAGGCAATATCATTTCGATATGTGCGATACAGGTTCATGTTGGCGATATTGACCTGAGAATCAGCCAGTATTGCTGATACTTTTAAAACTATGCCGGGCTGATCCCAGTGTTTAGTAATTAAGGTGCTGTATTTTCCGGTAAACCTCAGGTCGGTATCGTCTATGCGGGTTATTATAATATTGCCTCCCCCAATAGAAGAACCCTTAATGGTTTTTTCGCTTCCGTTGACACCTGTTAATTTGAACACAACTGTATTAGGATGATCCTCTTCGCCTGGCATATTGATATAGCTATAATAGATTTGTCTTTCATGGGCCAGCTCAAAGGCATCACGAATTCTTTCATCACTGGGTTGAAGACCCAGTATTCCTCCTAAAAGAGCTTTGTCGGTACCATGCCCGGTCAATGTTTCTTTGAATGACCCATACAGGTGAAAAATTACCTGTCTGACACCTTCTCCAAGAATTTTATGGGCAGCAAAGCCCAGCCGACAGGCTCCTGCTGTATGGGAACTGGAAGGGCCAATCATAATGGGTCCGATAATGTCAAAAGCACTTAAAATATTTTTCATTTAATCACCCTTACCTGACATATTGAGCAAATCTGAGTACATATTTTTAAACGGCTGCGACCATTGCACCGTATAGCCAAACATAATCCTGCTGTAATACACAATTAATAAATTTAACTCAGCTATTAGTTTATTGTAAATTGTGTTTTTTTTCAATGGAAGAATAATCTTTAATATTTGCTGTTGAATTAACTAAAGCCCCATTTGAGGGACTATAAAATACTAAAAATAATATAATTAAAATAATAAATGGTTTGCAATAATTGGGCTTTTATAAATTATTATCAGGAGATTTTACACTACATGCAGCTATGGAAAGGTAAGACGTTTTAAATACTGCTATTCAGACACTCAAGTACTCTTCCAGGGTTAGCTGCTTTTGCTGAATCGCGGCTGCTGCTGTTTTACCTACATAACGAAAATGGCCCGGCTCATATTGATAACCAGTTACCTGTTCTTTTCCAGGGGGATACCTGACGATAAAGCCAAACTGGGAAAAACTATTTACCAGCTCATAATACTCCTTACTTTCAGCAGATTCCTGAAACAAGGTATTGTCGTCAGAGCCAGTGGTAAGATTAACAGCTAAGCCGGTCTGATGTTCGCTTTCCCCCGGTTTAGCTACCATCTGGCTGGCCTGCTCCAGGCCATAACTATTGGCGAAAGTCATAAACTTGCGTTCCTGAACCTGATACGATTGAAAGGCCGTTGATACAGCCAGCTTTAGAGCTCTAATCCGGCCACAGTCAAACAGCCTTTCTAAAGCCACCGCGGCTTCTCTCCTCATCAGCTTGCGCTGATCGGACCCCGGAGTAAGGTATGACACCCGGGGTTTAACCAAATCTGGGGGGAAGAAGCTGGCGGATAATCTGTTAGCCTTATTAACCAGCACCAGAGTATTCTCAGGATTAGCAACTATCCTTTGATTGCCCAATAAGATTTTCACAAGATATCGTTTTAGGTTTTCGTCATAAACCCCGGAGGCTGTCAGGTTATATTTTTTTTGCAGTTTGAGTAAAGCTAATCTGGTTTTTTCCCCAAAAACTCCATCGACATCTACATCACTGCCACATAGATAAAGGGCACGTTGCAGCCTGCTGACCTGCTCCCCGGATATTCCGTCAGTTAAGAGGTGGTCAGGCAAATTATTGGCAATGTTTTCTGCCTCCTGTCGTGGTATCAGCAGGGTTTGTCCAATACTGATATCGCTGACTGCATTGGCCTGCTTAATATGGTTTACAGTTACATTGAACTGCCCGGCTATGTAATGAATATTGTCTCCGGGCCTGACAATATACTGCGGCTGCTGCTCCCCATAAAGCTTCAGGCGCTGGCCAGGGTACACCTTGTTGTCGATCAGATTGTTCAGGGATTTTAAAGCAGCTACTGTAGTATTATATAAATTGGCGATCCTGGTTAGGGTATCCTCAGCCTTAACCGTATAATTGGTCTGTGATTTTGAGCTGTCCGACTGCTCTGCCTTTGCACTTTGCTCGGAATGGTTTACTTCAATTTTAGCTAAGGGCAAGGTGCCTAACATGATCTTGATCTGCTTGACATTAATACTTGGCATTTTTTTCTGCACATAGTGAAGTGCACTGTCTTCAATATTATTATAATTTGATGCCTTGCCAAAATCAGTTAACTCAGCGCTAAATTCGGCCAGGTATTGATCCAAATATAAAACTACAATACTTCCATTCTGTTCATGCAACATTCTGTGACCCGCAAACCAGTTCATAATATCACCCAGCAATATTATTACCGATAAAAGTTAAACTAATACTGCTGCCGCCGGTGCTACTTCTTGTCACAAAACAAATAGTCTTTGGTAAATTTAGCTTTTAACAGGGCCAGTTCAGCCATAAGCACTAAGACGACAACACCAAAACCGAGATAAAGCAGTGGTATGATAGCCCGAGGCAGCGGATAAACATAACTCAATAATATCACTGCAGTTCCCTTGAGGAATTCTGTTATTAACACAATCTGCTGTGAACGACGACACTTCAGAGCTATAAAAATATTGAAAACACCTTGAATTGACAACACTACCCCCAGAAAGCTGATTAACCAGAATATTAATGATAAATGATTGCTGGTGCTGTAGTCAGTAAATATTATATGGTAATAATCTCGTGTTACTGAAAAGTAAAGCCCCAATGCCAAATTAACTAAGCCAAGAAAAACTAATAAATATTGGGCAAATACCTTGTATTTTCTCTTTTGGGACATCAGACACCCTCCTTTTTAGTTATATTTTTATTGATACAAAGTTTTTTGAGCAAACATATTTATCAGTGGCAGGTAGTAGCGGTCAACCCAGGGCCAAGATGAAATTCTCTCATTTAATTAAATAAGAACATTCTTACAGTATTATGTCAAGTTTTCCTGTTATTTTTTTAATAATTCTTTAATTTTTGAGGATAATTCTAATATTATTTTTAGATTAATATTATATTTAATAAAATTAGTCTATATTATTAAAAAAAACGTATTAATTATATGTTAATTTTTATATATTCCAGCTAAGCCAATATTAACTAAAGAAGCATAGTAGCCTCACTCGCAGGGCAGTAGCAGATGCTGGATAGCCATTTTATCTGCAATACAGTAAAAATGAATTAACCCCATAATATCTGGAGATAATAGTTCTATATATTAAAGGGAGATTTTTCTATGCCCAAGAAATTTATGCAACGAATACATATGATTCAGGAGCAGCTCAAATTGGATAAAAAAGGGCCAGTTGCTCCCAAGCAAAAATCCTATGATTTTAAAATTGAAAAAAATCTAAGCGTCAACTTAAAGTTATTACAGGCTATTTTCTCTAAAAATATAGACGTCAATTTTAGAGAGTTTAGGATTGGTAAAGACCAGGTTGAAGCCTTCTTTGTCAATATTGAGGGGCTGTGTGACAAAAATCTAATTAATTTAAACATCTTACAACCCTTAATGTGGGAATCAAAAAAGATTGACTGGCAGGGAGACTACTCAATTACCAGTATTAAAAAATCACTGGTCAACTTTAATGATGTCTATGAAGCAGACAATATTTCCGATGCCGTCAATGGCATTCTTTCAGGAGATACTGCGCTTTTTGTGGCTGGCTCCGAGCGAGCCCTGCTGGTTGGTACCAGAAATTGGGAACAGCGAGGTGTAAATCAACCAGAATCAGAATCAACGGTGCGCGGACCACGAGAGGGTTTTACTGAAACCCTGCGGATTAACACTTCATTAATCCGGCGCAAGATTAAAGATCCCGATTTAATGATCGAAATGCTGCAGTTAGGAGAGCGCACTCGAACAGATGTGGCAATTGTTTATGTTAAAAACATTGCCAATAACAAGATCATAGATGAGGTAAAAAAGCGGATTAGCACCATAACCATAGACGGGGTGCTGGAATCGGGCTACATTGAGTCTTTCATCGAGGATACCCCCTTGGGCTTATTCCCAACTGTGGGTTCTACCGAAGTACCGGATAAATTTGCCGCCAAAATTCTGGAGGGCAGAATTGGCATCCTGGTGGACGGAACCCCGTTTGCCTTAACCGTGCCAATGCTGTTTATTGAGAATTTTCAGGTGCCTGAAGACTACTTTGTTAAACCACTGCTGGTGTTACAGTCTCGGCTAATCCGCTATTTGGCCCTGCACATAGCCCTGTTTTTGCCGGGCTTATACGTGGCTATAATTACCTTTCACCCTCACGTACTGCCAATTGCCTTATTGGATACTATTATTCAATCCCAGGCCGGAATACCGTTTCCAGCAATAGCTGAGACCTTTTTGGTTTTGATCTTTTTTGAAGCACTGCGCGAGGCCGGGGTGCGAATCCCCAGGCCAGTCGGCCAGGCCGTCAGTATTGTCGGGGCATTGGTATTAGGGGATGCTGTGGTCAGTGCCGGATTGGCCAGCTACCCAGTAGTGATCATTGTTGCTTTGAGTGGGATCATGGGATTTCTGTTGCCGCCGCAGCTCAACCCTATGCTGATGCTGAGGATTCCTGTATTGATCATCAGCAGTATTTTGGGAATACTGGGAACAACCTGGGCCTATGTTATGATTATTGTTTATCTGATCTCGTTGCGTTCGTTTGGGGTGCCGTATTTGTCACCGCTGCTGCCCTATACCCATCAAGATATGAAGGATGCCTTTATCAGAGTTCCCTGGTGGAAAATGATCACCCGTCCCTTATTGTTGAACACTAAAGATGTCCGAAGGGTTGCCAAAGGCCAGCAGCCCCAACCAGAAGAGGCAGGAGAGACTGAAGATGATTAAGATTCTGAATAAAGCCATTGTAATTGGCATTGTTATCATTATGCTTACTGTCCTGAGCGGCTGCTGGGACAGCGTTGAACTCAATGACCGAGCTATAGTAACTGCTGTAGGTATTGATATTAATGAAGAAGGAGAGCTGGAGCTGACAGCACAGGTCATTAATACTGTTCAGGTGTCCACCGGTCCAGACCAGGGTGAAGGAGGCTCCTCTGTTGTCGTCCATAGCATAACTGGCAGAACTGTTTTTGAAGCGATTCGCGCCTTGACCAAGATGATAACCAAAAAACTCTACTGGGAGCAAAACAGAATCATTGTTTTCAGCGAAAAGGCTGCCCGCCAGGGCATTCTGCCTTACGTTGATTTTTTCATGCGGGACCATGAGGTCCGCAAAAGGTCCTGGATCCTGGTTACCGATGGTCAGGCCAGTGAGATTATCAAGGCGGGAAGTGAAACAGCCAATATTCCCGCCAATGATATCCTGGATATTCTCGATGCCCAGGCGGCTACCTCAGAAGCCGCCAGAGAGGATTTGTATCATTTGGCGATCAAGCTGGTCAGCGACACCTCCTGCCCGGTAGCCACCCATATCGGGACGCATACCCATGAAGAAGATGATGGAGGCACTGAGATGGCCGGAGAAAAAAAGGCCACTATCCTGGGAACAGCAGCATTTAGAAACGATGTTTTTGCCGGGTATCTGGACAACAGAGAATCTCGGGGGTACCACTGGATTACGGGTGACATCAAAAGCGGGATTATAGTTGTAAAGTCTCCAGCCGGAGATGATGCCGACATCAGTATAGAGATCCGCAAAGCCAGCACCAATCTCAGGCCCCAACTGGAAAACGGGGTAGTCTCAATGAAGCTGTCGATAGAAACCGAAGCTTCAGTAGGAGATGTTGGCGGTGAATTGGATTTATCCAGTGTCGATACCTATGACCAGCTGGCCCGAAGCTGTGAGATAGCCATTGCTGAAGAAATCAATGCCTGCTTAGCTAAGGCTCAAAAGGAGTATGGTACCGATATCTTCGCTTTTGGGGAATTAGTGCATCACTATCTGCCCCAGGAATGGAAAAAAATAAAAGACATATGGCTAAGCGAGCTGTACCAGGATGTTGCAGTAGAATTAGATATCACCGTGAATGTGATTCACTCCGGTTTGATTACCAAGCCGATACGCAAATAAGGATGGAAAAAAATGTTTAAAAATGAGAAAATATCAGCTCAACAACTGTTTTTGCTGGTCTTCGGGCAAAGCATAGCTATGTTTATTGTTATTGGGCAGTTTGCGGCCCAAAACGTGGGTCGTGATACCTGGATTTCACTGCTGGTTGCTTTTTTCGCTGGAGCCGGTTTTGGATACATCATTTATAAGCTGGGCCAGCTGTACCCGGAACAGACTATTCTGGAATACATGCCCCGAATTTGGGGTAAAATTGGGGCTCAAGTCATCAATATTATCTTTATCATT
>JANQLZ010000023.1 GCA_028280325.1 Bacillota bacterium | reverse complement strand
CAACCCCGCAATCAATATCACAAGTATTGACCCAGCGTTATGAACCAACGCACCTGTTGTCGGGGTCAGCCATCCCATAAAGGACATTAAAATAGCCACGAAATTAATAAAAAGAGACAGTGAGATACTAAATTTTATAGTGCGAACTGTGGCATTAGAGAGCCGTTTCAGATAGGGAATCTTAAAAATATCATCGCCCATTAGGACAATATCTGCGGCCTCTACAGCAATATCACTGCCCATGGCCCCCATTGCTACACCGACAGATGCTGTTTTAAGGGCAGGCGCATCATTTACGCCGTCTCCAATCATACTGACAGATCGGCCCTCCTGTTGTAACTCTACGATGTTTTGAACTTTCTCCTCTGGAAGCAATTCTGATCGCACCGCAGTAATACCAACCTGCTTTGCGAAATAATCAGCCGTTCTGTGATTATCACCGGTTAGCAGAACAGTCTGGGTACCCATTTCATCGAGCTTGGCAACCATCTCATTTGCCGTAGAGCGCAGCACATCAGAGAGACCGATTACCCCCACGCAAATCCCATCTACCGCGGCTAAAATCGAGGCCTTACCCTCATCGCGCAGTTTATTTAGGGTGTCGTTAGCCTGTTGCGGGATTTCAATGCCATTTTCTTTCAGGTATTTCTCACTTCCGCAAAACATATTTCGGCCAGAGACATTAGCGTAAATTCCTTTACCGGCTTCCATACGAAATCCTTCAGGATTTTGCAATACAAGGTCTTTTTCCCGGGCATGGGCGACGATTGCCTTTCCTAAAGGGTGTTCGCTGCGGGATTCGGCTGAGGCTATCAGAGTGAGCAGCTCATTTTCATTAAGTTCAGTGGAGAATGAGATCGTATTACTGACCTCCAGTCTGCCAAATGTCAGGGTCCCAGTCTTGTCAAAGGCAATGGTATCTACCTTGCCCATCTTTTCGAGGGCTTCACCGGACTTGATGATGACCCCATGTTTGGTAGCCTGCCCAATAGCGGCTATAATGGCGGTAGGAGTAGCCAGAACCAGGGCACAGGGGCAAAACACTATCAGTACAGTAACGCCACGAACAATATCCTGGGTAGCAAAATAGGTTACAATGGCGGTCAACAACGCTATCGGAACAAGCCAGGTTGCCCATTTATCTGCAATACGCTGAATTGGCGCCTGTTTTTCTTCTGCCTCCCGAACCATACGAATGAGCTTTTGCAAAGAGCTGTCTTCGCCCACATTGGTCGCTTGCATGTCGATTGCTCCAAAACAGTTAATGGTTCCACAGAATACGCTGTCGCCAACTTCTTTATCTACAGGCAGAGATTCACCTGTCATGATAGATTGATCAATGGATGTATTTCCACTGATGATTTTCCCATCAACAGGAATGGTTTCTCCGGGAAGCACTCGCAGCTTATAGCCCACTTTGATTTCTGCTGCGTTTATCATCTCTTCTTTCCCTTCAATAATTATGCGTCCCTGCTGTGGAGCAAGGCTGATCAGTTCCTTAAGCCCCTTTTTAGCTCGTTCAGCAGTTTTTTCCTCCAGAATAGCACCAATTGCCATGATAAAGGCGACCTCACCTGCTGCAAAAATGTCTCCAATAGCAATAGCTGCAATCATGGCTATAGTGATCAAAAGTGCAGAAGACATCTTGCTCATTCCTTTATTGTGGATAACTCTCCATATTGCCAGATATAGCAGAGGAATACCACAGATAATAACTGAAACCCAGGCTGGGTCAATGAGAACCCCTGTTTTCGTCAGCATCAGAATAAGGCTTGCTACCAGAAACACGCCGCCTACAATAGTCATAGGCACTCCGGCCAGTAAATCATTTAACCTTTTTAACATCTAAGCCCTCCAGTTGCATTGCTGTTTAAACAATGCTACAATTTATATGTTATTGAACACTTTGTTCCGTTACTATTATATGGCCGTTCGATGCGGTGGTTCAATAATCAGAATGCACAATTTGTAAGTTATTGAACATTTTATTTGCTTTGTATGGGAGGCATTGACGTGGACAGAAGACAACAGAAAACAAGAGACGCTATTTTCAAATCATTCAGCACGCTTCTTAGAACAAAGCGGTATGGAAATATAACAGTACAGAAGATTATTGATGAAGCTAACATTGGCCGGAGTACTTTTTATGCCCACTTTGAAACAAAGGACGCACTGCTCAAGGCACTGTGTACCGATATATTCAGCCATGTGTTTTCGGACGAGCTCATGTCGGAAAAGACCCATGACTTTTCAGGTGGAAACAACAGCCTCGAAGCGAGGCTCACGCATATTCTTCATCATTTGAGGGACAGTGAAAAGAACATTGTCGGCATTTTATCCGGAGAAAGCGGGGAACTCTTTATGAAGTATTTTAAAGAATATCTTACAGAGATGTTATCCAAATATTTAAATGAAATAAAAGTGAATGCCCCTGCCGACTTCGTTCTAAATCATCTTGTAGGCAGCTTCGGCGAAACAGTAAAATGGTGGATTGATAACAGAATGAAGTACACACCTGAAGAAACAATCAGATATTATATTGAAGTTAGCTGCGCCGTATTGGGAGATTGCTAAACGGTAGAGAGCTTGCCTTCGCAAGCGGTTGGCGATTGGGTCTACGATAGCTGAACAATGGCTGGAACAATGGTTCAACAATTGGTGGAACGATTGTTTTTTAAGTTATTGGCTGCCGAGTAATGCAAGGGGCGATCTTGTGTCGCCCAAATTCTATTTTCAGTCATTGAACCCTACCAAAACACCTCGCCTCCAAAGCGCTGAGTATAACCACAAAGTGGGGTCTGGCCTCAACAGGACTAACTATACCTAATCTATATAATTAACTTAACGCTGAAAGCACCGTGTAAATTACCAGCAAGAGGCCTGACCCCTGTTGTAATTAATCTTTTTATGAAAGCACAGTTTAAACAAAGGATTAAGGAAATGAAAATCTGCAACAAAGATAATATAAGCATTATATCTCGGGCAGTTTTTTTATTTGAAAAGTGTTCTAAATCATTAGAAAACGTTGTATTTGCAACAAAAAGAATCGTCCCCATTGTTTCACAAATTACAATTGTCGGGCAGTTGTTGGGCGATTGTTTGGCAATAGTTTGGCAGTTGGTCAGCATGATACTCTTGGCTGCTAGCGCAATGTACTTTTTACTCATTATACTTCTTGGCTTTAAGATTAGTAAGAGGCTAAATCTGAAACAAACCGTCTTTAATTTTTCATTTTAAACAGAGATCCTTCGGTAAGAGTAAATAATGACGAAACAACCGGCATAACGTGGTTTGCCAAAATTGACGCTTGATCAAGGCATAGACAAAGTTTTAACACTTATAAATTGGAGCAGGTAATGAAATGTTGTTAAACATAACATGAAATATTGCTTCGCAATATGGAGTGTTTTTGGCATGAAGTGTTACAAAGTAATACGAGTTATTCCCCGTAAAAAGAGTAGATAACGACGAAAAGTCCGGCATAATGTGGCTTCCATAATTGAGGCTAGAACAAGGAATAGAAAAAATCTGCAGCAAAGATAATACAAGCAGTATATCTTTGGGCAGATTTTTACGTATGACGCCGAGCTAGCCCAATTATGGAAGCACAGCATATTCGAAGCCACCCACCAATGTATGAAAAGACCTCATTAGGAAAAGCTATCTAATAGCAATTCAGGGAGGTGTTTTTTTGCGTAGGTTTATAATTATTTTTCTAATAGCGATCGTATTGATGCCTTTAAAAGTCA
>JANQLZ010000147.1 GCA_028280325.1 Bacillota bacterium | reverse complement strand
GCGCCTTGACAGCAAACATTTTCAACAGCCTCCAGAATATAGGCATACTGCGTCCTAAAAACACCATTAAAGTTAATTTATATTTTGGCGCACTATACTTTAAAATTTAATTTAAGAGTTTTTCAGTGGTCCCGAACCGTCCCTTTGGCTGGTGCTAATGTTTAAACTGAAAAAAAGACAGGTATCAACCAACCACAACTACTTAAATCAGCAGTTGTATTAATGAAAGCCTCCGTGAAAAAGTTAATAAACGTCGAAACATAGGGCAAACTGAGGCTCACAGAATTGAGCTTAGATAAAGGAGTAGCTGGAATTTTTAACATAGATTATACGAGTTAGTATATCTATGTAAAAATTCTAGCGTACCGACGCCTAGCTAAGCCAATTATGGGAGCAACCGCGGAAAGAAGCAATAACTACCCCCCGGCTATTGGCGGAAAAACCTCAATCGTATCCCCATCACATAATTGATAATTTTCATGCACTACGGTTTTATTGACCGTTGCTATCCAAAAGGCTTTAGGTGGAAAATCGTGTTGACCTAAAAAATCACCCAGTGTACTGCCTGGTTCAAACTCAAACCACTCTTGTTCAATCAGGGCGGCAAATCTGTCTGTGAGTCCTCCAAATACCTTGAATCTTATTTTAATAATAATAACCTCCCCATTGATAGGTATTAATAATTATACCTTATAAATATTCCTGTGTCAGTAGCAGTTGTTTTGAGGATATGAGTTTTATAGCAGGAAAGCAAGCATAAAATATGGAATAAAAGATTTAAAGAGAAAGGATGATATAATAATGAATTATAATTGGGAAGCATTTGCAGATTATGTAAAAGGGCTTATGCTGGAAGAGCATATACCAGGTGTGGCAGTAGCAGTAAGCAAGAACGGAAAAATAATATACCAACAGGGCTTTGGACAGCGTAATGTTGAAAAAGGTTTGCCTGTTACCCCGGATACTATTATGGGAATAGCTTCTGTCAGCAAGTCTTTTACTGCTTTGCAGATTATGCGTCTGGCTGCAGAGGGTGTAATCAAAGTAGATGATTTAGTCAGTAAGCATTTGCCAGATTTAAAATTGCCTAATATTGATATGTCTAAAGTGACAATCCATCATTTGTTATCTCATACCACCGGACTGCCGCCGGTTGAAAGACATCAGGACCACAAGTTTTTTGATAAACATATTGAGTATTTAAATAATTATAGTATTACACCTTTAGGAAAGCCCAGTGAATATTTCAGTTATGCCAATGACACCTTTTTATTGCTGGGGGCTATTATCGAAAAATACAGCGGCAAATTATACAACCGGGATATGACTCAGCTACTCGATGAACTGGAGATGTATAATTCAACTTATTACATTGAGGAGCTGCAGAAATTCGATGATGTCACAGAAAACTACATTTACGATAAGAACTCAAATACTTGGGAAACTCGACCCTGGCCTGAACTGGGGGTTTTTGAAGTCGGCGGAGGCGTGCGTTCATGTGTTACCGATTTGCTGCATTACGGAGAGCTATACATCAATGACGGGATGTATAAGCAAAAACAGATTATCCCCAAAGAATATTTAGAGCAAATGTGGCAACCTGTTTATGAAGTAGCTGCAGGGCAGTTCTACGGGTATGCTTTAAAGTCCACTCCTGATTATAATGGCGTTACTCTGGTAGAGCACGGCGGATCACAACCGGGTGTTGCCTCTAACTTTGGTTTTGTTCCTGAAGAAAAGCTGGTTGTTGTGGTTTTGACCAATGTAACTGGAGCCCCAGCCAGCAGTATTTGGCAGGCTGCTGTAAACAGCGCTTTAGGATTACCTCTCGATTACCAGCATAATCCCCAAGACAAAACTACACTGACCAACGAGCAGATAGATAAATTAACAGGTTTCTATGCAGCAGATGAAGGCGGGAATGTACTGATTTACCGGGATGGCACCCAGATTAAAGCGGTATCGAATAACGAACATTTTACCCTACATGCCGTATCACCGACAATGCTGGCCATCAATGAGAAAAAAATAAAAAACATTGTTAAGCTATATCTAAGAGATGGCCAGGAAAAAGCCTGGGCAGCTTTTGTGGGCTCAAGAATGCTGTTGAGAAAACACTAATATCAATTATATTACGGGTTTACTTCGTCATTTTCAGTAGCTGAACAGAATTCAATCATATTAAAGCATAGAAAAATCTGCGACAAAGATAATAAATCAGTATATCTTTGAGCAGATTTTTGCTTTGACAAAGGGTAAGGCACTTGTTTCATTACAAGTGGATATTGCTATTTTGCACCATTAATTCCAACTGCCAACCTACCGCCGACCAACTGCCAGCCAACTGTAAATAATGACGAAACGTACGGCATAACGAGGCTTCCAAAATTGAGGCTAGATCAAGGAAAAGTGAAAATCTGCGATAAAGATAATACGAGTAGTATATCGTGAACAGATTTTTCTTTGACAAGGGTAAGGCACTATGGCTGGTTGCAGTCACTTCAATTAGGATGGGCTTGCCTTAAGCAAGCGGGGTGGACAATAACAATTGCCAAACAACCGCCCAACAATTGCCAGACTATTGCCAACCCATTGTAAATAAATGACGAAACGTCAGGCATAACGAGGCTTCCAAAATTAAGGCTAGATCAAGGCGTAGCCAATATTTTTAACATAGATAATACGAGTAGTATATCTATGAAAAAATATTGGCGTGCAACGTAGAGGTAGCCTTAATTATGGAAGCGTCCGTGGAAAGAACTACATACTTATAAGTTTAGCTCTGGTACGCTTTACCATCTCAACCATACTGCTCTGAGAGGTAGACCCAGCTGACTTTTTGGCATTGACACAGGCTTCGATGGTTATATTTTGATAGAAATCCTCCTCAAATTTATCAGAAAACTCTTTAAGTTCAGCCAACGATAAATCCTCAATAGCTACCTGCTTATTGAGGCAGTATAATACAATTCTGCCGATAACAGCGTGGCATTCTCTAAATGGCAGGCCCTTCTTTACCAAATAGTCTGCAGCATCAGTTGCATTCATAAAACCAGTTTTTGCTGCCTGAGACATCGACTTTTTATTGATCTGCATCGTAGTAATCATATCAATGAAAACCGTAATAGAATTTGAAACTGTATCAACCGTATCAAATAGAGGGAGCTTATCTTCCTGCATGTCTTTGTTATAGGCTAAAGGCAAGGCCTTCATTATCGTCAGAATGTTAAACAGGTTGCCGTAAACCCGGCCCGTTTTACCTCGGATCAGTTCAGCTAAATCAGGATTTTTCTTTTGGGGCATGATACTGCTGCCAGTGCTGTAGGCATCATCCATTTCAATAAAATTAAACTCTGAAGTGCTCCAGATAATCAGCTCTTCACAAAATCTGCTCAAGTGCATCATGCAAACAGCAGCAGCACTGATAAACTCTATGATAAAATCCCGGTCACTTACTGCATCCATACCATGGAGACACACTCCGGCAAAGCCCAGTTCATCCGCTACAAAATGCCTGTCGGTTTCGTAGGTAGTGCCAGCTAAAGCACCTGCACCCAGCGGTGAACAATTCATTCTGTCGTAGCAGTCAGTCAGCCTTTCATAGTCTCTGATAAACATTTGAGCATAGGCCAGGAAATGATAACCCAGGGTCACCGGCTGTGCCCTCTGCAAATGAGTATAACCCGGCATAATAGTATCTATATTTTTATCAGCCAGCTCCACTAAAGCGGCAATCAGTTCCTTAATCAGAGCTTTAATGGTTAAGATATTGTCTCTGAGGTACAACCTGATATCAACGGCAACCTGGTCATTTCTGCTTCTGGCAGTATGCAGCTTTTTACCAACATCACCAATCCTGTCGATCAGTATTTTTTCAATGTTCATGTGAATATCTTCCAGCTCGACAGAAAACTCTATCTCACCATTTTCGATGTCTGCCAGAATCTCGTTCAGACAATTTATAATCTGACCCGACTCTGCTTCAGTAATAATTCCCTGCCCCGCTAGCATTCTGGCATGGGCAATACTGCCGATAATATCATATTTATAAAGCTTTTGATCCAACTCAATTGAAGCATGAAATTCATCTACAAGTCCTGCGGTCTGCTTCGAAAACCGGCCACCCCAAAGCTTCATGTTCTTCACCTCTCTCAACCAACTTAAACAATAATTACTCTTTATCAGGATTATTCATAATAGCACGGATTTTCAACGGAAGTGAAAACAGGTTGATAAAGCCCTCGGCATCCTGCTGATTGTAAACATCGTCTGCACCAAAGGTAACAAATTCTTCACTGTAGAGCGAGTACGGTGACTTCGAAGCCACAGCCTGGCAATTGCCTTTGTACATTTTAATTCTGACAACACCTGTTACCATCTCTTGAGTCGCATCCACAAAAGCGGCCAAAGCCTCTCTCAGCGGAGTGAACCACAGGCCATCGTATATTAAATCAGCATATTTTAACGAAACAGTATGCTTAAATGACATGGTAGCCCTGTCCAGTACCAATTTTTCCAAAGCCTTGTGTGCCGTATACAAAACAGTGCCGCCGGGGGTTTCATAGACACCTCTTGACTTCATGCCCACTAATCTGTTTTCGACAATATCGATGATTCCCACCCCATTATCGCCGGCAACCTTGTTTAATTCTTTAAGCAATGGCAGTGGGTCCAGCTCAACACCATTGATGGCAACCGGAATACCGGAGCTAAACTCAATATCCACAAATACAGCCTTATCAGCTGCTTGCTCTGGGGGAAGACTCATCATATAAATATCATCTAAATGTTCATTCCAGGGATCTTCCAGATTGCCGCCCTCATGACTGATATGCCAGATATTCTGATCCCGGCTGTATATCTTTTCTTTGGTTTGCGCTATCGGAATGTTATGTTTGGCGGCGTATTCAATACAGTCTTCTCTGGATTTAAGATTCCAGATTCTCCAGGGAGCAACGATCTTTATATTTGGATTCAAGGCATAAATTGTTGACTCAAAGCGGACCTGGTCATTGCCTTTGCCAGTTGCTCCGTGGGCAATTACAGTCGCCCCCTCTTTTTCAGCAATGTATACCAGTTTCTGAGCAATAAGAGGACGGGCAAAAGAGGAGCCCAGCAAGTAATCCCCTTCATAAACAGCCCCGGATTTTAAAGTTGGAAAAATATAATCAGTTATAAATTCATCTTTAGCATCTACTATATAGGCTTTTACCGCCCCGGTAGCATATGCTTTCTCTTCTATTTCTGCAAAATCATCTTCCTGTCCGACATCAACACAAACAGCAATAACATCATATTTATACTCTTCTTTTAACCATTTTAAGATTACCGAGGTATCTAAGCCTCCTGAATATGCTAATACAGCTTTTTCCTTACCCATTACTTCGCCTCCGCATAATTATAAATTCTATTGTATGATTATACCAACATAATCCTGCGGAAGTCAATATTTATGCATTATAATGCATAAATATTCAATTAATTAACCAATTTATTTTATCAATTAACTTTAGTCGAATAAATATACAGTGCGTTTACTTAGGCCTGATTGCCATAAGCTATCCAGATTATTTCCAAAAGCTGACCCGCATCGGCTCTAAAAGTGTGGATTACATTTGGAGGCACATGAACTGCCAGACCTGGGTGAAGCACTACCTCCTGGCCATCAATATTGGCCACTCCACTTCCGCCAATGATCGTAAAACACTGCCACCAGGGATCACGTTCGTCACTGTTAATCTGTTGGCCTTCTTTAATACAGTAATAGGCACTGCGTACGCCGTGTCCATATGCCAGTACAGCAGCATTTCCACCGTGGACAACCCTGGTATGCTGGGGGCCAAAGCGAGCTATACTCGGATAACTGCTACTGAAAAAATGGATACCCAGATGATAGGCAATCTGCAATAACTCGGGAGCAATACTTTTGTTTTGAGGAAAGACAAACTCCAATGGTGCCGAATCAGACATTTTAGATTTACCTCCGGCAGTTAAACCGTTCCAGATTCCGCTCTGCAGTTTCTGATAAGTTTCCTCATTCATGGTTATGGCAAATAAACAGTCTGGGCTCAAACCTTCTTGAACATCGACAGATTTTTCGGCCATGGTTATATGATATGATTTGTCTTCTATCGTAATATTAACTGCCCCAATATACTCTACCGGTTTTAATTTTGAGTATTTTAAGGCCATATGCTGCAAACTTTT
>JANQLZ010000095.1 GCA_028280325.1 Bacillota bacterium | reverse complement strand
GCTAAAGACTATCGAGCTTATATCAGGGAGTTTATCTCAGACGGCAAATGGTACGGCATTAACCCCAAAGTAAATTCGGACTGGGACAGGCAGATCATCGTCTGCCGCTCTAAGAATGAGCAATATGTTGGGAAATCCATTAGCGAAATCGCCAAGACCAAGGATATAGCTTCTCTTGATCTGCTTTTTGAACTATTGATGGAAGATCCTTACATTCAGATTGAAAGTACTATGATGAGTGACGAAGGCGTAAAAACCTTTTTGGAGCACCAGCGATCGATGGTCTGTACAGATACCTTTATTTTTGATGACAAAGGGGTCTGGGGCCAGACTACTGAAATCCCTCGGGTTTTACCGCATCCCAATACTTACTGTGCTTTCATCCGTTATCTGCAAAATTACGGTGAGGCCAGGTTGGAAGACAAGCTAAGACGGATTACAGGCTTTCCTGCTGACTGGTTTGAACTGGTTGACAGAGGATACATTCGAGAAGGCGCTTACGCTGATATCTGTGTGTTTGATCTGAATGAGTTGGCCACCAATGAAAACCATGTTGAGCCTCGCAACTATCCGGATGGTATCAAACATGTGGTTGTCAATGGCCAGCTGGTTATTAAAGATAGCCAGCATACTGGAGCATTGCCAGGGAAGGTGCTGCGGAAGCAAAGCTAACCCTGTACAAATAATAATAAAATAAATAAGAGGCTGTTGATAAAATTTTGTCAACAGCCTTTTTACATTGATACCAACATTAGAGATGCTATAATAAAATTGGCTGAAACAGGAATGGAGGCAAGGGTATGGCAAAACACCTGATCATTATTGAAGCACTGATATCTCTGTGGTATATCAAAGAGATGTTTAGCGATCCCAATAGCAATATATTCAAGATGCTGATGTTGTTATTGGTTTACCTGTGCCTGAATGCAATTTATTTTATCTATTATGAAAAAAAATTCTATCGCCTTATTACTAGTCTGGTACTTGTTGCATTTGTGGTCCTTGCAGCCAGGGTTTTTCAACCTATGTCCTATTTCTTGGGAATTACAGCATATCTGGCGGCTGAGACCATGATTGGCAGCTATGATCAAAAAAATGTTCTTCTTGCTGGAGTATCAATACTCTACGCTTTGGTATTACAGGTCGAATATCTAGATACTTTTTTTCTGATAACCCTGTTTTCTCTACTCAGTTTAAATTTGGACAGGAAATCGTGGAAAATAATAAACGGCATGAAAAAGGAGAGCGGGGAGCTGTGGTTGGAGTTGGATCGCCAGCGCCAGGACCTGCTACATCTGAAAATGCACGAGTTGAACAAGGGGCATGTCGCCAGGCTGGAAGAAAGAAATCTGGTAGCCCAGAAATTGCATGACGAGATCGGGCATACCTTGTCCGGCAGCACCATGCAGATCGAAGCTGCCTTACTGCTTTGGGAGCAGAGCTCAGAAAAATCAAAGCAGATACTGCAAAAAGTCATTGCCAATTTACGAGCGGGAACTGACTCTATTAGAAAAATACTGAAGAGCATCAAGCCGGAAACAGCAAGTTTAAATATTCAATCTCTTAAGCTACTGGTTTATCAGACTCAGGAGCAAAGCGGCATTGCCATTGACTTAATTTACAGTGAGGATCTCGTTTTTCTCAGCATGGCCATGTGGCAGGTGGTTATCATCAATGTCAAAGAAGCCCTGACCAATTTAATGAAGTATTCTCAAGCGACAAAATGCTCTGTAAGATTTGAAAAGCTGAATAAACGGTATAAAGTTGCCATAACTGATAATGGCATCGGCTGTCATAATATTGTGCCGGGTATGGGCCTGGCAGGGATGGAAGAGAGGGTCCACCAAATAGGAGGTCAGTTGATTGTGGATGGGGCAGATGGTTTTTCCATCATTATGTTATTGCCTTTGGCGAAAGGGGTGTAAAATTATGATTAAAATTACGATTGCAGACGATGACGCCCTGATTAGGGAGAGTCTGCGGATTTTTTTTGAGCTGGACAACAGGTTTCAAATAGTTGCTATAGTTGATAATGGTCTGAAAGCGTATCAGCTCTGTCAGGAGAATGATGTAGATGTAGCACTGCTGGATATCAGAATGCCAGAGATGAACGGGGTTGAAGCAACAGGTAAAATTGTGGCTGATACGGCAACCAGAGTACTGTTGCTAACCACCTTTGATGAAGATGAATACATCAAACAGGCCTTTTGCAACGGTGCCTCAGGGTATTTATTAAAAAATAGCTTGCCGGAAGAGATTAAAAACGCGGTGGTCGCTGTACATGGTGGAAATGTAGTAATGCAGGATGCCATTATGGAGCAATTCTCTGGCTACAATACTGTACATCAAAATGAAAAAAAACTCGAAGGCCTGACAAGACGGGAGACAGAGGTGGTGCAGTTGATAGCTGAGGGTCTGACAAACAGTGAGATAGCCAGTAAGCTGTTCATTACTGAAGGCA
Source organism: Bacillota bacterium (assembly GCA_028280325.1). Taxonomy (GTDB): domain Bacteria; phylum Bacillota; class UBA994; order PWPR01; family PWPR01. The sequence goes on along the minus strand of JANQLZ010000095.1, from coordinate 27,615 downwards.
CTGTGAGAAATACAGTCAGCAATGTATTGAGCAAACTGGAGTTAAAACATCGAACCCAGATCGCGATTTTTTATCTTAAATAACTGTTAGAGGGCGCAGAAAAAGCTACTCTGTAATTTGCATGGTTCTTACCCACTTGATTGATGAACACTGCTGGAGTATGGAACCTTGAAAACATTACTTCTGTCATGGTATTAAGCATGACACTTTTCACTGGCGGAGGGTGTCTTTTTTTTATATCCTAAAATCATGAATTGCTTATGGATAGGAGAAGTAAGATGGGGATAGTTAAAGCGAAAAATCTTGTCAAAAGGTACGGAGAAATCCTGGCCGTAAACCATGTCGATCTGGATATTGATGAGGGTGAAATATATGGTTTGCTGGGGCCCAATGGTGCCGGGAAAACTACTATTACCAACATACTTTGTGATTTGGTTGGCAAGGATAGCGGAGAGCTGTGGATTATGAATAAAAAGGTTGACCAGTCCTTTGCTCAAGTCAAAAGCCAGATTGGGGTTGTGCCCCAGAATGTTGCGCTCTATGAGGACCTGACAGCCCAGGAAAATGTCATGTTTTTTGCTTCATTATATGGCCTTAAAAGACAGGTGTTAAGAAGCCGGACAATGGAAGCACTTGAATTTGTCAGTTTAGTAGAAGTGAAAAACAGAATGGTCAAGACCTTTTCCGGAGGGATGAAAAGGCGGCTTAATATTGCCTGTGCCATTGCCCATCGTCCACAGCTGATCATTATGGATGAACCCACAGTAGGTATTGATCCCCAATCCAGAAGCCATATTTTGAACTCCGTTAAAAAGCTTAACAAGCTGGGCAGCACGGTAATTTACACAACTCACTATATGGAAGAAGTTGAGCAAATCTGCACCAGAATAGGTATTTTAGATCATGGAAAGGTTATCGCAGAAGGTACCAGTAGTGAGCTGCAAAGTATTGTTACCGACCGCAAAATAATCATCATTAAGACTGGAATAGGTATCGGTATTGATTCTCAAGATTTAAAATCCATTAAAGGGGTGATTACTGTAACAATTCAGGATAATAATATCCGCATTGAATGCCCAAAAGAAAGCGACTGTATTTCCAGAGTGCTCAATTACTTTGTTCAACGAAACATCATTATCCATGACATTAAGATGGAAGGAGTCAGTCTGGAAACGGCGTTCTTAAGCCTTACCGGAAGGAGATTACGTGATTAGCGATGAGGATATTAACAATTGCGATCAAAGAGTTTTGGCATAATTTGAGAAATCCTAAAGTTATGCTGCTTTTAACCCTAATTCCGATAATTGCGATTTTACTGTTGGGGACAGCTGTATCTAATCAGTTTAGCAACCCGGCTATCTCCATGTCTAATGTGCAAATTGAGTATTATATTGCCGGAGAGGGTTCAGAATTTGCCACCAGTATAGTCAGGCTTATGAATGACTTTATCGATAAAAGCGGCACTTTGCAGAGGGTTTATCAGCCCCAAGAGTCAGTTAATCGTTTAAAACACAATGATATTGCCGCATATGTTTTGATCAATGAAGCAGAGCAAAGCGTCAAGCTGTACAAGAATCAATTTTACTACGAAAAGGCTATAATTCTGGAAGGATTGCTTATCTCTGCTATCAATCATTACAATGTTACTCATAACCTTACAGGACATGAAGCCGACCCCAGCGTTATTATCGACCAGGCAGCCAAAGATTACGTCTCGATGCAAGGACTGGCTGGCCAGGAATGGCCCAGTGCCATGGATTATTATGGAGTTGCCTTTAGTATTCTATTTGTTTTTTATGGGATGACTACCTCGATAACCAATACCATAAATGACAAAAAAAATGGCACATTGGCCCGGGCACTGCTGTCGCCTGCTGCCCAGAAGGAGCTGCTGGTCGGCAAGATAATTGGTGAAGTAGCTATCAAAGTCATTCAGATGGCCATAGTCATTGCCACTACCATGTTTATTTACAATGTGAATTGGGGTGCCAAGCCGCAGTATGCCTTTATTATGATTTTTGCTCAAATCATTCTTTCTGTTTCGATTGGCACGGCTTTAGGGCTTATCTTCAGTCGAGAGGAGATTGCAGTCTCTCTGGTTCATATTATGATTGTAATATTTGCTTTCTTTGGGGGAAGCTATATGCCCCTGAGCGGCTTGGGTCTATTAGGCCAAATCGGCAAGTTTTTTTCACCGATATGGTGGAGTACTACTGGAATCTTCAGCTTGATTTACGTTGGGGACACGGCTATTTACTCCATTGCTTTGCTGGTTAATGTTTTTCTGGCACTGGTTTTTATAGGCATTGCCAGCCTGAGGATTCGGAAAAAGGAGATTCTTGTCAATGGGTAAAGTGATATTAATTGCTAAAAATATTCTCCGCAGGATGTTTAAAAAGCCAGCTAATTTGTTACTGCACATCGTGTTACCTATAATTGTCAGCATTGGTTTGTTTGTGGCCTTTAATATGGGTGGGGGCAGCACCATTGCTGTCAGCTTTGCAGATTTAAGCCAGACAGCTACCTCTGAATGGCTAAAAGAGCAACTCAGCCAGGTGGAAGGGGTCAACTTGTATGAAGCAGACCGGGATGCCATTGCCCAGTATGTGGTCAATGGCGTTGTACAGTTGGGGATCGTTATCCCTGCTGATTTTGAAGATGTCCTATTGTCAGGTGCTGATCCAAAAATTGAGATTGTATCAATTAATAGCAATAATACAGCAGGCTGGTTGAAAAGGTCTGTCAACTATCACATTCAAAATCTGGCTGTCGTGGCCAAAGCAAGCGGCTATGATTCGGCCCAGTACTATCATCTGATGGAACAAAGCCAGAGAGGCGGAATCGCCCTGAAGTCAGCATATGTTGATGATCAGGCCAAGGCTCAAAAAGCCGCACTGAATACCTTTGGCACATATTTAATTTTTCTGCTTATATCAACTTTTACCATTGCCTTTCAAATTGTCGATGAAAAAAAACGAGGAACATTTTCCAGAATTGGTATGGCTCCGATCAGTAAAAGTAGTTATACACTGGCAAATATTCTGGTAAATCTATCTATAGCTATGATTCAAGTTGGCAGTGTATTGCTGATTCTAAAATATGTATTAGGTGTGGAGTTCTATGTTAGTATATTGATTATTTATATCATCCTGATACTCTTTGCTATCTGTGGTATCAGCCTGGGAGTAATGCTGGCTTCATTTTCTAAGGATTCAACTGTTGCCGGAGTCTTACTGGCAGCGGTACTGACCCCGTCATGTATGATTGCCGGCTGTCTCTGGCCAATTGAATTTATGCCAGCTTACATGCAAAAAGTAGCTTACATGACCCCTCAGCGGTGGGTGTTAGATGCGATTAGCATCATTCAAAGGGGTGGCAGCTTCAGTTCAGTTTTTCCCAATATGCTGGTTGTGCTGTGTTTTACAGTGCTGTTTTTTCTAATATCAGTCTACAGATTCAAAAATAAAGCGATTTAATTGAAAATCGTTATGCCCGAGGTAAACCACATTGATTATTTTTCTGGAAAAGAACGCTGTTGAGGCGTTCTTTATTATTTTAACAATTTAATTACTGCTCGTTACTTGAATCTCAGCAATAATATATTACTGACTGCTCGGATATATTTAGTAGTGAGTATCTTGGTTGTTCTGTAAAAAATAATAAAACTAAGGAGGCTGCTATGGATTTATTGCCTGTGCCATTACATATAAATCTGCAGGAAGGACACTTCTCTATTAACTATGATACAACAATAGCCGTACCGACAAATATGGGTCTGTTTACCGGTCAGTCGTTGCTCCAATACATTAGACACCATCTCGGATTAACTCTTGGCCTAACCACCGTTCCATCAGCGAATCACATTGTCTTTACTTATAGTGAAAACCTTCAGTCCCAAGCTTATGAGCTCGAGATCACGCCTGAGTGTATTCAGATTCTGGCCAGCTCAGACTCCGGTCTGTTCTATGGGCTGCAGACTCTGAAACAGCTAATTAAGCAATACAAACGCCATTTGCCGGCCTTACAGATTGTAGATCAGCCACTGTTTCAGAACAGAGGTTTTTACCATGACATTACCCGGGGTAAAGTTCCTACTTTAGAGAGCCTGAAAGAGTTGGCCGAACTGGCTGCTCATTATAAGCTCAATCAACTCCAACTGTATATTGAACACACCTACCTGTTCAGCGGGCACAGCGAGGTCTGGACCGTGACAGACCCCCTAACTGCGGAAGAAATCCTGGAGCTCGACGATTACTGCCATCAAAGGTTTATTGAGTTGGTACCATCGCTGGCTACCTTCGGACACCTTTATGAGGCGCTGCGTTCTGAGTCCTTTACCAGCTTATGTGAATTCGAAGATGTGCAGGATTTGCCATATAGCTGGGTCCAGCGGATGAGGCATTACACCTTGGATATCAGCAATGAGGGCAGTATAAAATTTGTTGAGGACATGATCGATCAGTTCTTACCGCTTTTCAGATCAAAAAAGTTTAATATCTGTGCTGACGAAACATTTGATTTAGGTCGGGGTAAAAATAAAAGGTTAAGAGATACAGTCGGCCCCAGTAAAATGTATGTCAGTTTTTTAAATAAAATAATAGCCTGTGTCAAAAAACATGAATGCGAAGCAATGTTTTGGGGAGATATCATTATCAAACATCCGGAATGTATTCAGGAATTACCTCGAGATTTAATCTGTCTCAATTGGTGGTATGGGCGTTACTACGACCTGGAAAAAGTTAAAATGATCCGTGATCAAGGATTCAGGCAGTATGTCTGTCCTGGTGTTCAGGGCTGGAACAGATTAATGAATAATTTTATATTAGCTTATGACAATATTGAGATGATGGTCGACCATGGCAAAAGGTGGCAGGCTGTCGGGGTACTCAATACCGACTGGGGGGATTATGGCCATTGGAATTTTTTTGCCAATTCCCTACCGGGTCTGATCTACGGAGCTCAATACTCCTGGTCCATTAACAGGCTGTCATTTGAGGAAATTAATGCTGCGATAGACCTGCTGCAGTATGGCTCAAACGACAAGTCAGTGATGAACCTGCTGGTCAAGGCAGCAGAACTGCATCATCTGACCCTATTTCCACTGGTACAGTGGTTGCACGACAGCAATCCACTGTACATGCTGCAAGTAAGCAGTGACACCCAAAAAATCTTGTTAGACACAGTACTTTTAAAAACCATCAGTTCCAGGCTGTTGGATATAATGTCAGAGGTGCCGGCAGATCAGCGAGATTATCTGGAAGCTTATTATATTGCAGTAGAGGGTATCTTTATTTTTAATAATCTTATCCCTCACGTCAAGCTTATGGCTCTAAACCAGCGACTTCCAACAGCTGGATTTATGTCTGCTGGAGAATGTGCGGTAGCTCTGGAGCAATGGTTGTATCAGTTTAAGCGGGCTTGGCTTAAACGCAATAAGCCTTCAGAATTATACCGTATTGTCCAATTTGTTCAGCGGCTCAGTAAAGAGTTAAGAAGGATTTAGGATAAAACGAAAAAAAGACTTTACAAACTCTTGTTCATAGTGTACTATTTAACTAGTTCACTAGGAACGAAAGGAGTGGGGGCTTGAGATTTAATAACAGCACCCCGATTTATCTTCAGGTCATCGATAAACTGAAGGCTGATATAATCTCCGGCAGAATAGGTCTGGGTCAGAAAATGCCTTCTACCCGAGATCTGGCTCAAGAGCTGGGCATTAATCCGAATACAGCCTCGAGGATATATAAGGAGATGGAATCACAGGGTCTATGTTTTAAAAAAAGAGGTTTAGGTACGTTTATTACCGAGTCAGATAAAATGGTTCAGAAAATTAAAATTGATATGGCAGATCAACTGACCGCTGATTTTGTGGAAGGCATGAAAAAGCTGGGCTTTTCATCCGAGGCGATGGTGGATTTAATGATAAAGAAAGTGAATTACAGCGAGACTGAGGAGGCAGAAAATGAAAGCAGTTGTTGAATTAAATAATGTATCAAAAACGTATTTCAAAAAAGTAGCATTAAATCAGATAACCCTAAATTTTGCCAAGGGAAAAATATATGGTTTGCTGGGCCCTAATGGCAGTGGTAAGACGACCTTAATGAAAATAGTGGCCGGGCTGCACAAACATACATCAGGCAGCGTCTTAGTTGATGATCAGCCCATATCATATAAATCTAAAGCTATGGTGGTGTTTATGCCTACCGAGAATTATCTTTACCCCAGCATGAAGGTTAAAACCGTATTGCAGTATTTTAGGGATATGTATCAGGATTTTAGTATTGCCAAAGCCAGTGGTTTGCTAGAAAAGCTGGAACTAAATGCTGAAAATAAGGTATCTGAGTTATCTACAGGATTGAATGGCAGGTTAAAAGTTGCTTTAGCTGTTTCCAGAGCAGCCCCTGTTTATCTGTTCGACGAACCGCTGAATGGCCTCGATCCAATCTCAAGAAAAATAGTGAGAAACCTAATAGCTGAGGCTGCTGGTGATAATAATGCAGTTATAGTTTCCAGCCATTTAGTCAGTGAACTGGAACCAATTTTAGACCGGGCAATCCTATTAAAAGACGGATCAGTTGCCCTAAATGAAGGTGCTGAAGAGATTCGCATTCAAAAAGGCAAGTCGGTTGAAGAACTGTATGAGGAGGTCTACCGGTCATGATAAAGCTGATAAAATATGAGTTGCAAAAAAAATACCGCATGTTTGCCGCAGTAGTGGTGGCCACATTATTGGCAAATATATTTTTGATTGTAAGAGCTGGTGAAATGGGTTTAGCCATATTAGCTGGCTTGTTAGGTGTAGGTTTGCTGGTACTGTATTCAGTAGATGTTGTTAAAATGTACAGCAGAGATATTAACACTAAAACTGGCTATATGGTATTTATGACTCCTAACAGCGGCTATAAAATTATTGGATCAAAAGTGCTGACTGCGCTGATTCAGGGATTTATCATCCTGGTCTTCTTTTCAGCAGTTCTTATCCTAAACAGCACTATCGTTTATGGATTCAGCGGTGAAATAAGATTCTTTGATATGGATATATCTTATCTGCAGTTTATAAGTTATGTGGCTATCATATTAGTAGCATTAATACTGTATTTAGTTCAATTTGTCATGACGATTTATACATCCATCACAGTTCGCAAAAGTGTCTTGTCGAACATCAAATATAAGGGAGTTATCAGCTTTGCTATATTTATAGCCATTAACTATATTACAGCTCAAATATATGCCGGGGTTGATCACCTGTTTAATTTCTCTCAGATCAATGGAGTCGCCAGTCCGGCAGAGTTATTACAAGTATTACTGCCGCCTATGCTTACAGCGACAGCTCTTTGTGCAGTATTCATCCTGGTATCAGGATATTTATTGGAAAAGAAGATCAATTTATAGTTAGGTTAAGAAAGAGATCTAAAATCACAGCAGCTGGCTCAGATTCGAGCCAGCTGCTTCTATCTATACATTTACATCCATTCTTCTAAAGGTAAATAACGAAAGAACCAGGAACACAGAGAATACAATACCAGCACTTATAACTGGAAATAGCGGGTTGGTGGCTACCCGGGTATCTAAAAGCAGATAGATATTCGATGGTATGGACCAGGGAAACAGGAATGCTTTTTCATTATTGAGCAAGGCAAAGTTTAAGATACTGCAGATTGTGCTCAGCAGCATGCCGTGCAGAAAGCTTCTAAAACGGATTGTCAGAAAGAGCATGATCGGCACGAACAGCACAGTGGCCAGATTGGGAAGCAGCAGCTTCAAGGTTTCATTAAAAACCACTCCTACAGAACTGTTAAAGCCTAACAACAGGCCGAAAATTACGGTCAGAATCCAAATAACCAGGTTAATAGAGATGATGACTGTGCAGGAATAGATAACCTTTGCTATCAATATCTGAGACCTGCTGTAGGGGGTAGTTAACAGGTTTTTGAAGGTCTTCTCCTGCATCTCATAGTACACAGAGAATACAGCAATGAATGATGGTATTATCGCGCCCAGAAAAAGCGAATAAAACAACTGAAGACTGTTAATCAAACCGCTCCAATTATACATCCCCCTTACTGAAAAACTGTCTCTTCTGAGATACCAAACAGTTAGAGATAAAGCTAAAGGCAGCAGCATGGCCAACAGTGACAGGTAGTTTATGTATGAATTGCGAAATTTAATATGTTCATTTTTTAATAGTTTATACATACACCTCACGCCTCCCTAAATTGCATGGCCTACAGCATGTAAGAACTTATCTTCGAGGCTTTTTTTAATGGAGCTCATATTGTAAACAGTTATATCGTTATTAATCAGTTCCCTGCTTATCTGACCGTTCCTGTCTCTGTCACAGAATATTCTCAGATGATCATCCAGCTGTAGAAAGTCAAGCTGCATTTTTGCTAATACTTCAATAGCATCACTATGGTTGTCAACCTCCAGCAGTACATAGTTTTGCCTGTTAAAGCCTACATCACTGATTCTGAATTGCTCGACCATTGTTCCATTGTGAATAATTCCAATATAGTCTGCCAATTGCTCCACCTCGCTTAAAATATGACTTGACAAAACAACTGTAATCTTTAATTCCTGGGCCAGTGACTTAATAAAATCTCTTAACTGATTGATTCCTTCAGGATCTAAGCCATTGGTTGGTTCATCGAGAATAAGTATTTTGGGGGAGTGAATCAGCGCATTGGCAATTCCCAGCCTCTGCTTCATGCCGGTTGAGAAATTCTTGACCTGTTTAGTAGCAGCATCAGTTAATCCAACAATATCAAGAACTTCATCAACCCGATAAAAGTCTATACTGCGGAGGTCAGCGGTTATTTCCAGGTTTTTTTTCGCAGTCAGATTTCCATAAAACCCTGGTGTTTCAACGATGGCGCCGATATTTGCCAGAGCCCATAATCTATCAATCTTAATATTTCTGCCAAATACACATATGTCTCCGCAGTCAGGTCTGGACAGCCCCATAATCATTCTGATTGTGGTGGTTTTACCCGCCCCGTTTTTACCTAGCAAGCCGTAAACGGCTCCTTCATGGACCTGCATGTTTAGCCTGTCAACAGCTTTAACTTTGTTGTAGCTTTTGCTCAAATTTTCTATTTCAATTGCATACATCGAACCCCTCCTTTATGATGGAATGCCTCAAGATTTAAGAAATACTATTGCATGATTTTAATGTAATTGCCAATCTCAGCAAACCAGTTTAATACTATTGTATAGTTTACTTTACTTATTGTCAACTTTACTTTACGAAAATAGTATGTTATGATTAATACCAGTTTATGTAACAGAATATTTTACCAAGCTGTCGAATTGTCAAAAATAGTGATCCTGCAAGGCACAACGAGCTATCATAGTGGCAAATGTTGACAATGATAATAATGACAGGCTATGATATAAATATCATTTGACCATTTATATCTAAAGCGCAAGCCTGAACAGTGATATATTATATTTAGAATTCATATAATCTTAGATAAAGAGAACTATGGATTTTTAATTTAACCTGGCTTTATTGGATATGTCCACCAGGTCAACTAAATATATTATTTTTTAATGATATAAATTCGTTTTAGGAGGGGAACTATGGAACGAAGAAAAGTTATTTTGGGCTGGGTTGGGGTAGCTATTACTGTAATAATTGCCGGCTTCTGGGCCTATTGGGGGGCTTTCGAGAATTTTCATGAAGGCTGGTACTCTACCTCTGTTTGGCAAAATATGTCTATGTTTTTATTTCAGTATCTAATTCTTGCAATTGTTTTTGTTGCTCTGGCTCTGATTATACTTAAGTGGAAAAAGATCGGACTGGTCCTGCATTTGCTATTGGGCGGATTCAGTATTTATTTTTTCTCAGGGGCTAATCTGGTGCTGAGGTTGTTGATTATCATTCCATTTGCCTTATTGGGACTGCTCTACTTTTATGGTGAACCTCGGCCTAAAAAATGGGCTTATCGGCTGATAATCTTTGTTCCATTAATTATTGCGGTCTCAATTTCTGTTCATCAGGGAATTAAAGTAGCTCAAAGGGTTAATGATCAGGATTTCGGGATTCGGGTTGTTCAAGGCCGGGAGACTGTTTTGGCCTGGGCTCCTCGTGGACCCGGCTGGCCGGATAAAGGGGTATCCTGGGAGGAAGCCCAGGAAATATGCAGGCACTTGTCTGCTGACGGCCAGACAATAATGGAAGAAGAACAAAATATCTGGCGGCTGCCAGCAGTTGAGGAGGCAGTTCATTCGATGATGATTCACGGGGAAAATGCCGGTGGGGTCTGGGACCCAGCTACCGAAAAGGCCACCTATGATCGAAACCCGGATAAGGAAACCCCCTTGTGGGATATTCACTCCAAGGTCATTTACTATTGGACGGCAGACAACTCGCTTACAGATGATAGCAAGGCCTATATTATCGTTTATAACGGAGGAGTTTTTCCCAGAGCAAAAACAAACAGCCAGGACTATCTCAGTTTCAGGGCTGTCAAGAAGGTTAGCGCGCCGTAAGTATTTCGTGCTGACCTAACAACTGCCAATTGCCACTGTCGTATAAATAAGCGTAAAGCTAAAGAGGGCAGTCGAGTAGAACTGCTCAAACAGAAAAAGAATAAAAAGAGAAGTAGTTCACAAGAACTACTTCTTTTTCTATTATACATATATTCTTAATGCTAATTAGAATTTCTTAATATTGTAGTTCTGTATTACCCCTGAAAAATCCTTATCATACCCATTTAGCTCTAAAATAAGTTGAATTGCTCCTCTGTGATGGGTGGCGTGATTAAAGATTTGATAGAAATAAAAATAAGCACTCAATCCTTTATTTCCAGACCTGCTAGTAATCTCTTGATATAAATCATCATTTGAGATATTAGTTAATATGTCAATGTAGAGATCATTTATTTTATGAATTCCTTCAAATATTGAGTCTAAACTTGAGCTATCATAATCTTCAAGATTAAAATATTTTTTTTCTAATTGAAGTTTATTAATTAGATGTTTACTTATATAACCATAAGCATCTAGCATATGAAACAATAATCCGTTAACACTCTTATACTTCGAACCAAAGTCCTTATTCAATATTTCACTATCAAATTCTTTTAAAATACTATACAGGTTTTCGTTAACACACTTATCGTACTTACTCATTTTTATTAACATATTTTTCATATTAAACACCATTCCTTTTTAATCTTATTTTGAAACTCAAAAGTTACCAGGCTCTCGTATTTTAAAAAAGTGGCTAAAAATAGCCACCTGATTTCCGTTGTATTTTATATTGTAACTCATGAAATAAAATACTATCAATAATATTATAATCAAATTTTTCAAAAAGGACAACAAAACCTTCTTAAAAGATCAACTTGAAAGCCAAGAATAGTACACCTATTACCAGGATCGGAGCTGCCGCAACAATCAAGGTGCCAACCCCCAAAGCAGCGAGTACAGGCAGCAATAGTGGAGCCAAACCAATAAATGCTACTATACCCAATAATCCGAAGATGATCTTTAACACACCAAATCCCAGTCTAAACGGTAATAAAATAAAACTCAAAAAAATATTGATTAGTGAACCAAGCAATTTTTTCACCTGCCCTAATGAGTGCTTGATATAATCAGAGTACTTTCTACCCATTTAAATTATATTAGAAATAAATTAAAATAGGATTAAAAGTTTGTTTATTTGTCTGCAGGGTATTAAAAACCCTGCGCAGGAATTGTCAAGCAGGAAAAGAATATAAGCCTTAGAACAGGTTTTATGAAGAAGGAGGTTTGCGATTTGATATATATCAACCAGAGCGATTTTCAGAAATTGATATCTCCGGAAGGATTAATGGACAGGATTGAGAAAGCATTTGCAATACAGAGGTCAAAGGATTATTATATGCCAAATAGAATCCATTTACATCGGGGGCAGAATACTGTTTTGTATATGCCATGCTTTACTGAAGATATTTTTGGCACCAAAATTGTCACTGTTTTTCCAGATAATTATCATTATAAAATGCCTGCTGTTCAGGGTCTGATGCTGCTCAATGACATTAATACCGGTAAACCGCTGGCCATTATCGATGGTGCCAATCTGACTGCCTACCGTACCGGTGCTGTAGGAGGCTTAGGTATCAAGTACATGTCCAAACCAGATTGTCAGTATGTAGGTTTGGTCGGCACCGGGATTCAGGGATTTTACCAGCTTTTATTTGCCGCCAAGGTGAGAAAGTTAGTAAGAATTTGTGTTTTTGATACTGATACTGATAAAGCTCAAATTTTTAAACAAAAAATTAGTGAACAGCTTCCGGGGGTGGAGATAGATATCGCCAGTAATGCAGTAGAGTTAGTCAGCAAATCGGAGATTATCATAACTGCTACCAACTCCCATCAGCCAGTATTGCCCAATGATCAAAACTTGTTGAGAGGGAAACATATCATTGCTATCGGCTCGTACAAACCTGATATGAGGGAGTTGCCAGCTGCTTTGTTTGGTCTGCTGAGCAATATTTATGTTGACACAAAATTTGCCATTGAGGAGTCTGGAGACCTGGTGGTACCGCTGCAAAAGGGGTGGATTGAGCTGGCTCAGATCGACAGTTTTGCTAATTTGCTGTTTGATAATCCCCGAAAGTATACTAAAGGCCAGCAAACAACCCTATTTAAATCTGTGGGGATGGCTTTATTTGACTTAGTTGTAGCTGAAACAGTTTATTTGAGGGCGGTTCAGGAGTCCGTTGGACAACAACTGAGTTAAATGCTGCAGGAGTTTTTATAAATGATCCATTAGAAGCATAGAATAAACTGATACTACTGAAAAAACCGGGTTTATAGTGATTAAAAGGATTATAATCAGTGATTTATGATCATTTTATCAATTTAATAGAGAATACCTTAAACAAGGGTGTTTGAATAAGTATTTGGATAGAGGTGAGCAAATGGGTAAAATAGCTGCTTTTTTTGATATTGATGGAACCCTGTCGAGAGAGGGTATGATCACAGAAATATTTAAAAAGTTGATAAAATCAGAGATTATAGACATTCAACGCTGGTACAATGAGGTTCGGGAAAAATATTTGAGTTGGGATCGCAGAACTGGTAATTACGATGACTATTTGCTGAAAATTGCTGAGATATATACGGATGCCATCACTGGTTTACACCATACTCAGGTTAAGTTTATTGCTAAAAAGGTAGTTGAGCAAAAAGGTGATCGAGTTTATATTTATACCAGAGATCGAATCAAGTACCATTTGGGAGCAGGGCACAAGGTCATTATTATTTCGGGTTCTCCTTCTGAACTGGTAGCAGAAATGGCCAGGAAATATGAAGTGCATGATTATATCGCCTCAGAATATACGGTCAATAGTCAGCAGGTATATACTGGTACAGTAAAACCGATGTGGGGCAGTATGCATAAAAGAGCGGCAATCGCCTATTTTGTCGATAAATACGACCTTGATCTGTCTCAATCATATGCTTATGGCGATACATCTGGCGATTTCAGTATGCTGCAGCTGGTTGGAAATCCTGTAGCTATCAATCCTACCCGGGAGCTGGTGATGAAGATCAAGGATGATCAGGAGACTGCCAGTAAGGCCATAATAATTGTCGAACGCAAGGATATGGTTTACCGGCTTACCCCTGACGATATTCAGCAACAGCTGTGACAACTAAATGGACACCGTTCCAGCCAAAGTTTGCAGGGCATTAGCGAGGTAGCTAGTTTTGCTTAATCGCCTTAATTAAAAAATCAGAATACCGGAAGTCTGTTGAATTAATATGCCTGAAAATCCATCTGGAGATAAACTTTAACAGATCCATAATGGCATCTTTTTGGTTGCTGTCTATTTGAGATAAATCCAGTGATTGCAGATAATCTATAAATTCTTGATGTTCAGCTATATGTTTCTGGGCCTCTGGATAATTATATTTTTCAAATAGCTCTTCCTCAGTTTGAAAGTGATAAGCTGTGTAGTTTGACATTTCACCGATTAAACTTGAAATTGAATTAAAACTGTCTTGGCCATTATAGGTATTAAGTAGTTCATAGATTTGTTTTCCGATAGCAAATAACCTTTTATGCTGTTCATCAATCTCTTCAATCCCTACAGAAAAATCATTCTTCCAATCAAACATTACTTGTCCCCCTAGCTTTTTATTATTTATATATTAATATTATCATATATTTTACATATAATTAAACAACAGTTTGGAAAATTGTCTTTAGCTACCCTCGACAGGATAAAGCAGATTACTAATTGTAATAAAACTTAACAGTTTATCACTACTATTTGTGCCCTTTTTCAGATAGAATAGATAGTATTAAAGGTGTAGGTTATTTATGCTGGTATACGTTTGGTGCATATTTTAATTGCAGCCTTTATTATGAACAAAAACTTTTGAAAGAGGTTCAGATAATGCGGCGTATTAAAAATGGTATCAAAAGTAATATATCAATCTGGGTTTTGATGTTGATAGTAATACTGGTCAATGTAACCCCGTCTCTGGCTGAGCAAATGCCGACCAATTCGGCTGGAAATGTCAGTGAGTGGGCAGTTGGCACCTTAATGGAAGGCGAGCGACTGGTTAATTATCCGCTTGAATGGTATGATGACAGTTTTCAAGAGGCCATTACTGAAGAGAAGCTGGAGATTTTAGTTGAAGGTACAGCCCGAAAGCTGAGTGAATTGGGGCTGGAGATTAACGAGAATTTTAAACCGGTGGTAGCCACCGGAAACTCCCGAGAAGCTGTGGTTATTTCTCTGTACAACACTTTAGCTAAATACCAGCTGCCTGCCATATTCGAAGTTGATCACTTAAGCCCGGTGGAGTACATGGTCAAAAGGGGTATCATTAAGGGTACATCGCTGGGGCTGGAACTGGCTCGTCCGTGCAGCACTGAACAGGCGGTAATTATTGCAACCAGATTAATACTCGATACATACCAGGGTTTAAGCCAGGGCTCTAAAGGTTTTATGTGGAAAACAACTAAGAATAACAATACTGTTTACATGTTAGGATCAATTCACATTGGTGATCCCAAGATGTACCCATTCAGCACAACAATAAAGGATGCCTATGATCGCTCTGATGCCCTGGTAGTTGAGGCCAACATCATGAATCAGCAAGCAGTTCTGAGCGATTTTGTGCAAAGAGCGATGTATTCTGATGGCACCACTTTAAAGGATCATATCAGTGAAGAAACATATCAAAAATGTTTGATTGTCTTTGAGCAGTTTAGCTTGCCGGCAGAAGCTATGGGTAGGTTTAAGCCCTGGAGTGTTGCCAATGATCTTAATGTTCTGGCTATGACTAATTCTGGTGAGACTAATGAAGCAGTATCGGCCGTAAACATGGGAATAGATGTATATTTCTTAACTAAAGCTACTTTGGAAAATAAACCCATTATTGAATTAGAAGGTTTAGTCTTTCAAGCCGATTTGTTTAACAGTATGACTGCCCAAACCCAGGAGCGGTATCTGTTACAGGTACTGAACAGTATTTTAAACCCGGAGAAAGATCAGAGCAGTTCCGGGCAATTACTGGCCAATTGGCAGACCCAGTGGCATGATGGTAATTTAACAGAGTTTAAGAATGGTTATCTTTCGCTACAGAAAGAAGAAACTGAGATCAGTAAAATGTTGTTTGGCAAGCGCGACGAGAGTATGGCTGAAAAAATTAAAGTGATGTTGGAAGCAACAGGATCGAGAACCTATTTTGTAGTTGTTGGGGCTGGACATTTTATAGTAAATAATTCGGTTATTGATTTGCTGATAGATGATGGATATGAGGTGGAAGTAATTAAGTAGAGTTCAAGCTGCTTCATTAAAATTTAATTTATAATACACCAATTGTAATTATTATCAGTTGGTGTATTTTGTTTTGAGTTGTAAAGCCCCTTTAGGAAGTGAGACGAAAATAATAAGCAATAAGGGGAAAAGTTATTTAGAAAGGTTGACTGATTAACCAAATTATACTAAGATTTGATGTAGGACAGGTGTCCGAAAAGGGAGTTCTTGAAGCAAATGAATAAGAATAATAAAAGAGAAGAAATATTAGACGCAGCATCACGATGTATAGCGCAAAAGGGATATGCCAGCGTGTCATTACGTAATATAGCAGCAGAAGCTGGAGTTGCCTTAAGCCAGTTACACTACTATTTTGGCAATAAAGAGACCATTTTTCGCGAAATAATATCAAATTTTACTGATGAGTTCTCAACAGGGTTTGACAGCTATTTGCGGACAGAGCAATTAGCTGAGAATAAGATTGAGCTGTTGGTAAAATACCTCAAAAAAATATCAGCTGAGGAAGTAGGTTCCTGCAGAATTTTGTGTGACTTGTTCAGTTTGTCACTTTGGTCTGAATCATTTAAAAAAATATTCAATGATCTGTTTTACAAACTGACTCAAATTATAGAGGAACACATCATTAACAACAATAAGCTTAAAGAGAATTACAGCAAATATTCCAAGGCTACCCTGGCCAGTGTTTTAGTAAATACAATCTTTGGAATAATGATGCAGTCATCAGTTGCTAATGCCTGCAATAATGGCTTGATCACATCGCTGGGGGTTATGGGTGAAATCTTTAAGTAAACTGTTACTAAAATGAGGCCTGATATTATGTGCTTAATGTGCAAAAATTACATATAAGGAGTATTAATTATGAGTATTAAACTGATAACAGACAGTTCAGCCGATTTACCACAGGAGCTGCTTGTAAAACACAAAATTGATGTTGTACCACTAACCATCCATATGGATGAAGAAGAGTTTCTTGACGGAGTTAATATAAACTCCAGGCAATTCTTTGAAAAACTGGATTCACTTAAAACTATGCCGAAGACCAGTCAGGTTACCCCTCAGCAGTTTATTGAGGCTTTTGAAAAAGCACTTCATGATCATGTTGAAGTGATATGTATCACCATCAGCTCCAATGCCAGTGGAACCTATCAGTCAGCAGTATTGGCCAAAGAGGAAGTGGGCAGTGACAGAATACACCTTATTGATTCTTCAGTATTATCAATGGGTACCGGTCTGGTCGTGTTGGAGGTGGCCGAGCTGATCGAAAAGGGAACCTCCAGTGTCGATATACTGGAGCAGGTAGCGTCGATTAAAAGCAGGGTCTCCCAGATTTTCAGTGTTGATTCGCTGGAGTATTTACAAAAGGGCGGGCGGATCAAAAGATCCAGCATGGTTATAGGCAAAATCTTAAATATCATACCTATTTTAACTGTGGAGGATGGATTGACTGTACCGATTAAAAAAGCTCGAAGCTATAAAGCAGTATTTAGATTTTTTAAGGATTTTGTCAATCAGTCTCCGGTAAAAAGGTTTGTCATTGGCCACGGTAATGACCTGGAAAAAGCTATGAAACTGAAAGCATACTTTGAGAGCGAGTTGGATCAGAAATATGATTTTATTATATCTGACATTGGAGCGACTATAGGATGTCACGCTGGACCGGGAGTGCTCCACGTTGCCTTATTGAGAAAAGAATCCTGATTTTGATATCAATTTAGTATTTTGGTGTATTACAGTAAGATCTTATTTTAAGCCTGCTTGATTATTGGGCAGGCTCTTTATTTTATATATTTATCAGGTAGCAATTTGTCTTAGAATTCTGAATTAGTTGAGGTTTGCCTATTGAGCCCCTCAATTCCGAGGTGAGGTAAGGAAATGTTAATAAGATTAGTAAGTGAAGAGGATAAGAACAGGTGGTTGGAATTGAGCTGCGAAGTCTCCTATGAGGTAGTTAAATCTCTCACCAAAGATGTTAATACTTTTTGGCAGGGATTTAATGATTATATGGACAGGAAAATAGCCCAACACGAAGCTCTCATTGCTGTTAACAGGGTCACCCAGCAGTGTTTGGGTATTATTGCTTTTTCCAGGGCCAATAATAGCATCACATTTTTAGGTGTAGCAAAACAAGCCGATAATCTATCTGTGGGGGAGCAGCTGTTACTTACTGCCCTTAATCAGTTAGATAAAATGCGGGAGATCTCTGCTAAAGTATTAAAATCTGACTTTCAAGCAACCCGAAGTGAACTGCTCTCTATCAAAAATTAGGTTTTCATAAACGAAGCGATCAGGCTTTTGAAGCAGGGCTACCAGCAGTATTGTTGTACCGCAAAGCCAGTGCAGAGAAAAAGGGCGGAAGCTTTCACTTCAGGCTTGACCGGCATCTTAAATGGGCAGAAAAAGATGGCTGCCCTGTTTGTAATGCAGAACAGCAGCCAGCTGATATGGTTACTATTAAAGAAATGAATCATTCATGGCTGGAAGCATCAAGTATGGCACAAGGCTGTCTTTGGGGAAAATGTCATGTTCTCAGTAAGAAGCATTATGTTACTTTGTACGACATGAATGAGCGAGACCTATTGAATTTTATGGTAGATGTTCAAAAAGCAGCCAGAGCTTTACAGATAGTGACTGGAGCCTTTAAAATTAACTATGAAATACACGGTAACAGTGTACCGCACCTTCATTGTCACTTGTTTCCCCGTTATTTGAATGATTTATTTCCCAGTGCTCCGATAGACTACAGAAAAGTTAGTCCTAATCCTTATGCAGAAGAGAGCTTCGACTATTTTGTTCAAGCTATGAGAAAAGAATTATCTTGGGTCCCAGAGAATTAAAGAATAAAAAAGGAGTGTTAAAATGGCGGTAAATCCGATTCTGACATTAACGATGAACAGTGGTAGAAAAATAAAGATTGAGCTATATCCCAGTTTAGCTCCTAATACAGTTAACAGTGTTATAGCCCTGGCCCGTAAACGGGCCTATGACGGCAGTAAATTCTATCGGGTTGTCAAAGATTTTGTACTGCAAACGGGCTGCAGTGATGATGAATATGGCATGTATTCGGACAAAATGCTACCTGGAGAGTTTGCCGCCAATGGCTATACGGTAGCTCAGCCCTTATTCCGGAAAGGTATTGTCGGTATGTGTGGGCTGAAACCAAATACCTCAGACAGCTCTTCATTCTTTATTATGACCGGGGAGCTTAAAAACAGATCGAAAGACAAGCCCGATCTTAACGATAATTATGCAGCTATTGGCCAGGTTATTGCCGGAATGGATGAAGTCATGCGCATTAACGAAATCGGAACCCGGCGTGTTGATTACAATAATATCGCCTTTAATCAGCCCCAAGATGATCAGGTGATTAACAGCTTAACCGTTGAAACTTTTG
The DNA here is from genome assembly GCA_028280325.1 of Bacillota bacterium. Classification (GTDB taxonomy): domain Bacteria; phylum Bacillota; class UBA994; order PWPR01; family PWPR01. The sequence goes on along the minus strand of JANQLZ010000095.1, from coordinate 8,436 downwards.
GTATTAACTATCCAGAGCCAGAGGCTTTACCTTACCCGGCGGAATATCTGGATTTGATCAAAGATATCGGACAGCTATTATACTCAAAATAATCACCATAGCAAATGAGCCTGATTCAAATAAGCCAAGAACTGAGTTTTATTAATCAGTTCTTTTTTTATTTGCTTATAAGGTAGCAATTATTATTAATATATGTTAATATAAAGTTGCACGATATATAGATAGGCGATATATCGGGTAGCTGTATGTCGGGAGGTAGGTTATGAGTAGAAATATTGTGAAATTCTCGCCATTGACAGAGGCCTCATTTTATACGCTGCTGGCGTTAGTTGAGCCATTGCATGGATACGGCATTATCAAAAAGGTTGAAAAGATGAGTGGGGGGCGGGTACGTCTGGCAGCAGGCACGCTTTATGGTGCCATCAGTTCCCTCCTCCGCAACCAGCTAATCGAACTGGTAGATGAAGAGAATGTCAGTAGAAAGCGCAAAATGTACAAGATGACTCTTTCAGGCCAGGATCTAATTAATTATGAGATTAAAAGGCTGCAGGAAATGGTTCGTAATGGTTTAATTGAAATGGAGGTGTAAATGTGCAGAAAGTTGTCAAAAAACTATTTTTTCCTTGGAACGAAGAAGACGAGATAAAATTCATCGAAGAAATGTCTCTCAAAGGATACCAACTGACGAGGGTTCAGCTGGGGAGATATACCTTTGAGAAATCTGAACCCAAGCGAGTAGTCTACCAATTTGATTTTAAAGGCATAGACAGTCGAGATGAACAGGAGTATCTACAGCTATATGAAGATGCCGGATGGAATTTGGTGTACAAACATGCCGGATGGTATTATTTCAATCGAGAATGGACCGGTGAAGAGTTTGACCTCTCTATTTTTAATAACAACCGATCTAAAAGCATTAAATATAAACGACTCCTGTTGTTCTTGCTGATAACCGGATTTCCTCTTTATTATAATACCCTGATCTTATTTCCGGCACTGAGAGTGTATAATTATCAGATGCCCGGTTATTATTCAGTGTTTATAATATTTATGGCAATTTTAACTGTCCTGCATATTTTTGTTGTTCTGAGAATAGCCCGTCTCTACTGGAAACTAGTGCGGAGTATTAAAGAATAACTGAGGTAATGATTAAAAAGCTGCCAGCTGGGCTGTAAAGCAGGGGATAATTCTTATCTTACCCTGTATCTGTATCAGTTTTCACAGTATTATGAATATCACATTAAAATACAGTAGATATTAAGATAAAGCTTGACTATTCGGTGGGGCATGTTATAATGTAGCTTAAAATTTAGTACAATAGACTGGTAACGGATTTACAGGAGCAATAAAATGGAGATTTTATTTAGCAAGGTAACCCAAAGAAATTTCAATAATTATTGTGACTTAAGCCTCGGCTATTATTATTATAGCTTTGGAGTTTTGTCATTCAATAAAATATTGAAATACCTTTCTAATGAGCAAAGGATTATAAGGTTATCATTGTGCTGATAGGGTAATAGTTTGCCAGATCTGATAAAAATATCAATAGATAATTGAGAAGACTCGTTAGACGAGTCTTCTTTTTTATATAATTACTTTCTGAAAGGAGCAAAACAATGATTATTGTTATGAAACTGGGAACTCCTGTGGAACAAGTTGAAAAACTTAAAAGAAAGGTATGCAGTTTGGGTTGTGAAATACACGAGAGCATCGGCGAAAACTATTGGCTGCTGGGCTTAGTTGGAGATACAAGCAAGGTGGACAAGTCCCAGTTATTAGCTAACAGACATGTTGAAAAAGTAATAGCAGTACAAGAACCATTTAAAAAGGCTAATAAACTGTTTCATCCAGAGAATACAGTGGTGAGAATTGGTGAAAGACAGATCGGAGGCAATGACTTTATTGTTATTGCGGGACCTTGTTCAGTCGAGAGTGAAGAGCAAATTGTCGGCATTGCTCAGGAAATAAAAAAAATTGGCGCATCTTTTTTGAGAGGAGGTGCCTTTAAACCCAGAACATCTCCATACAGTTTTCAGGGTTTGGGAGACGAAGGTTTAGAGCTGCTTAAAATTGCCAGACAAAAAACAGGCTTGCCAATAGTTACAGAGATTATGTCACCACATAAATTAGCAAAGTTTATTGATGATGTCGATATAATTCAAATTGGTGCACGTAATATGCAAAACTTTGATTTGCTCAAAGAAGTAGGCAGGAGTGGTAAGCCTATACTGCTTAAGAGAGGTATGTGTGCTACAATCGAAGAGCTGCTAATGGCCGCTGAATATATTATGTCAGCAGGTAATAGTGAGGTAATTCTATGTGAAAGGGGCATTAGGACTTTTGAAAAATACACTAGAAATACCTTGGATCTGAGCGCGATACCTGTTATTAAAAAATACAGTCATTTGCCAGTAATTGTTGATCCCAGCCATGCGAGTGGATTATGGTGGTTAGTGGAACCACTCGCAAAGGCAGCTTTAGTAGTTGGTGCAGATGGCATAATGGTTGAGGTTCATAATGATCCAGCCAAAGCCAAATGCGATGGCCAGCAGTCTATTAAGCCAGCCAGATTTAAACTACTAATGGATAAGCTAAGGCTCCTGGCTAAGGTTGAAAATAAAAATGTTTAACCATTTAGAAATTGCCAACTGCAATATTACAATAGTAGGCTTGGGGTTGATCGGAGGATCAATGGCCATGGCTTTACAGGGCTTAAATTGCGCCAATGTTTGGGCAGTTGACATTAATGAAAATGTCCTGCATGATGCTGAAAAAAGCAAAATAATAAGTAAGGGCTATCTTGATCCTGGAATCCCGTTGCCAAAGTCTGATATAGTTATTATGTGCCTTTATCCTGATCTGACCGTTAAGTTTATTAAAGATAATATTTGTAAATTTAGAACAGGTACTATTATAACCGATACAGCTGGAATCAAGAGTAAACTGATTAATGAGATCACAGCTATAGTTGGCAATGATTTGGATTTTATTGGCGGCCATCCGATGGCCGGGAGAGAGGGTAGCGGATATGCTCAAGCAGCTGAAAATATGTTTAAAGGCGCCAGTTATATAATCACTCCTACTCCTAAAAATAGAGAAGAAAATATATTAGCAGTCGAAAAATTGGTTCGAGCTATCGGATTCAAGGAAGTTGTTCGTCTTGACCCGCAAGTTCATGACCAGATTATTGCTTATACCAGTCACTTGCCGCATATTATTGCTTCAGCTCTGATAAACTGTAATCAGAATCATACCAGGTTGATTGCCGCCGGCAGTTTTAAAGACGCCACAAGAGTAGCAATAATTAATTCAAAACTGTGGTCTGAGCTCATATTAAGCAATAGAATCAATATTTTGCGGCAAATTGATGGTTTTATCAATAGCCTGGCAGATTTTAGAAATGCAATTGCCAATAATGATGCTCAGAGCTTAATAACTCAGTTGGAACAGGGGAGAAAGGGCAAGGAGGCTTTAATGCGAGATGAGAAAACTGGAAATTAGTGTTGCCACCGCGAAATATCCGATTTTCATTGCTAAAGGAATTTTAAAAAACCTGGGCAGGGAGTTAAAATCCTTTTGCTCATCTAACAAGCTGGCTATTATAACCGATACAACTGTGGCCCAGCTATACGAGGAGCAAATTGTTAAATCCTTTCAAGATCATAGTTTTCAGGTCGAGATAATTGCCATCCAGCCTGGGGAGGCCAGTAAGTCATTGGCTACAGCTCAAAAAATCTATCACAGGCTCCTGGAGATTCAGTTCACAAGAGGGGATATGATCATTGCTTTCGGTGGGGGAGTTGTCGGAGATTTGGCTGGATTTGTAGCAGCTACTCTGTTTCGAGGGGTGCCCTACATGCAGGTGCCAACCTCCTTACTGGCTCAAATCGACAGCAGCATTGGCGGTAAAGTAGCTGTCAATCTGCCTCAGGGAAAAAATCTGATTGGCAGTTTTTATCATCCCCAAGCAGTCTACATTGATCCTTTATTGTTAGCAACCTTAGAAAAAAAGTATATCTATGACGGAATGGCTGAAGTGATAAAATATGGATGCATTGCCGATGTGGAGTTGTACGACAGCTTAATGGGATTGTCAAGTGAAAGACAATTGTATAAATCTTTTGATGAGATAATCTTCAGATGTTGTCTGATAAAAAAGAATTTTATTGAACAGGATGAACATGATTTGGGAAAAAGGATGACGTTAAACTTCGGCCATACTTTGGGACATGCCCTGGAAAACCTCTTTGCTTACCGCAGGTATACTCACGGCCAGGCCGTAGCTATAGGCATGTATAATATTACAGTCAAAAGCGAGAAACTGGGAATGACCAGCAGCGGGACTGCTCAACAGCTCAAAGCTATTCTCAGCAAATACAGCTTACCCTTGGCTATGCCAACTATAAATGGTAGTCAACTGGTCGAGGCCATTAAACGTGATAAAAAGAATAATGGCAGTAGCCTAAAGCTGGTTCTTCTGAATCAGATAGGTGAGGCATATCTGCAGTCCATAAACAGTGCTGATATTGAAAAGTTTTGGATAAAAGACTGGAAGGAGGGCAATTGTGAACTATAAAAGAATTCAACCCCGTCCACTGCAGGGAACATTAACAATTCCTCCATCCAAAAGTATGAGTCATCGAGCCTTAATTTGTGCTGCCTTAGCCAGTGGGAAGAGCAGTATAGCCAATCTAGCCCTGTCAGATGATGTTTTAGCCACCATCAACGGAATTGAGGCCTTTGGGGCCAGGGTTTTGAGTAAGACTGAAGGCCCGGATCATTACACCCTGACTGTTAAAGGCAGCGCTCCGCTGAAACCAGTAAACAGGTGGATTGACTGTAGGGAATCCGGATCTACGCTAAGGTTCTTAATCCCTTTGGCCGGATTAGTAACTGGAGAAATGGGATATACTGGCAGGGGCAAACTGGTAGAGCGTCCGCTGGATAGCTATTATCAGATATTTGCCGAACAGCAGATAGATTATTTCAATGATAACGGTAAGCTGCCTTTAACAGTTAACGGCCGACTAAAACCCGGAATATTTAGCATAGCTGGCAACATCAGCTCTCAGTTTATCACCGGGCTGATGCTGGCTTTACCGCTGCTAACCGGCAACTCTCGGATTGAACTGACTACTGAGCTGGAGTCCAGAGGCTATGTTGACTTAACCCTTGATATTTTGCGGCAATTTAATGTTGAAGTAGTGAATGTCGATTACCAGCAGTTCACGATAAAAGGTAATCAAAGATATCATAGCCGGTTTTACCGGGTAGAAGGAGACTATTCTCAGGCAGCCTTTTGGCTGACAGCCGGGTTGTTGGGAAATGGTATCAAATGCCGGGGGCTAGAAATTGATTCGCGGCAGGGTGATCGGGCTATCCTGAAAATTATCCGTGAAATGGGCGGCCGGCTTAATATCAAGGAAGATTTTGCTTCGACTGAACAGTCCACAACGAGGGGCCTGACCCTGGATGCCTCCCAATTTCCAGATTTAGTACCGATAATTGCAACGCTGGCTGCAGTCAGTGTAGGAACTACCCGAATATTCAATGCCAGCAGGCTCCGGATTAAAGAATCTGATCGTCTAAAGTCAATATCAACCGAGCTGAATAAAATTGGTGCAGATATTACCGAATTAGAAGACGGGCTGATTGTAAACGGTCAAAGGGAGTTGACCGGGGGAGTAGTGGATAGCTGGAACGATCACAGAATTGCCATGGCGCTGGCCATAGCTTCAATAAAATGTACTAAGCCTTTAATAATAACCGGAAGCGGGGCCGTAAACAAATCGTACCCATCATTTTGGGAAGATTTTATCAGTTTAGGGGGTAAAATTGATGAGTAGTATGTGGGGATCGCGGATAAGGATATCAGTTTTTGGTGAATCTCATGGCCAGGCAATTGGAGTAGTTATTGATGGACTTCCTGCCGGGGTAAAACTTGATCTGGAATTGATCAGTCAAGAAATGAAGCGCAGAAGGCCAGGGTACAGTGAGCTGACTACTGCCCGTAGAGAAGAGGATCGAGTTGATATTTTAAGTGGTTTTTTTCAGGGCACAACTACGGGCACGCCCTTAACAGCTGTCATACTCAATACTAACACTAAAAGTAAAGATTACGAGGCGATAAAGGACTTGATGCGTCCCAGCCATGCCGATTATACTGGCCATATCAAATATATGTCCTTTAATGATTATCGAGGTGGTGGACATTTTTCCGGCAGGCTGACAGCCCCCCTTGTTTTTGCTGGAGCCATTGCCAAACAAATGCTGAAAGAAAAAAATATCACTATTGGCGGACATATTCAGTCGATAGCAGATGTTGATGACAGCAGTTTTAATCCGGTTAGCATTGAACCATTATTGTTAAAAGAGCTTGCCAAAAAGGAGTTTTGTGTGATTGACGACAGTAAAGGCCAACAGATGAAAGAGCAGATTCTAAAAGCAAAGGCCGAGAACGATTCTGTCGGTGGAATTATTGAAGCAGCCATAGTTAATCTGCCGGCGGGTGCTGGCGACCCAATCTTTAACGCTGTAGAAAGTACCTTGGCTCAGTTATTGTTTTCGATCCCCGCAGTTAAAGGGGTAGAGTTTGGTCGGGGATTTGCCATAAGTAGGATGAAGGGCTCCGAGGCCAATGATCAGATGTTTATTGACAACGGGCAGATTGGTTTTTTTACTAACAATAACGGTGGGATTTTAGGTGGTATTGCCACTGGGATGCCGGTAGTTTTCAGGGTTGCCGTCAAACCTACTCCTTCAATTGGCAGGTCCCAAAAAACAGTTGATATAGCTAAGCAGATCAACACTACCATTGAAATTCAGGGGCGCCATGATCCCTGTATAGTACCCAGGGTGCTGCCGGTAATTGAGGCTGCTGCTGCGCTGGCCACTCTGGAACTGCTGGGGGGTTAATGATGAAATCAATTATATCTGAGCACAGGATTTATTCCAGCAGTTTAAAGACCCATAAACACCCCTATGGACAGCTGATTATCCCCATATACGGCAGGTTAAATATTGAAACCCATGCCCTGTGTTCGGTTGTTAATGAGCAAAAACTGTTTTTTTTGCCGCCAACGTGTGAACATGCCTTTTTCGCTCCGCTTAGAAACGAGTTTCTGGTTTTAGATATCCCTTTTAGTATGCTAAAGAATGATGATATGATCGAAATTGATGGCGGCAAGGTCATAATACTGGATGAACGCTGGCGGGCAATAAAAAAACTATTGCTGAATGAATGCCAGGACGGTAAAAGTACCAGTGCTGTCAACATGCTCTTCTCCTATTTTTATCGCTATCTGATCAAAAGCAGGCGATATAAATCGATAGAATATCTCAACCAGCATTTTAGTCAGGACCTTGATTTAAAGGCTTTAGCCGCAATTGAGCATTACAACCCCAGATATTACAGTGAGTGGTTTAAAAGAGTTATGAAAGTATCTCCATCTGACTATATTAGAAAGCTGAGATTGGAAAAGGCTCAGGAACTGCTCACAAACTCTGACTATTCGATTATGCAAATTGCTCATATTGTCGGTTACCGTCATAACTCATCTCTGACCCGAGCCTTCAAAGAAGAATTAAGGATGACCCCGGCTGAGTACAGAAAACTGCATTTAAGCTAAAAAAACACTTGAATCCTGTTAATCCGCACCCTGATTAAGGTTTATAATGGATGAGCAGGATTTAATTTTAAGTTTAAGTTTTTTACAGGGGGATATTATGTCGGATCAGAGACCAAAGAAGAGTCCTTATTTTTATCTGGCCTTATGCATTCTGCTATGGGCTTCAATTCCAGTGGCCACTAAAAAAATTCTAATTGAGTTAGATAATATTCAAACCTTGTTCTACTCTACCATTTTTTCTACTGCAGTGATGGGTATTTTAGTTTTGGTGGAGAACAAAAGCAAATTGCTAAAGGGCTATGGCCATAAAAAAATATTATTTATGGCGGTGCTTGGTTTCTTAGGCAATTACTTTTACTACATTCTGCTATACGCTGCCTTTGAAAGAACAACAGCTGCTGAGGCTTTTATTCTGGAATACACCTGGCCGCTAATGGTCTTACTGCTATCTTTCTTTATCCTGAAAGAGAAAGTGACAGTGTTAAAGTTAATTGGCATTGCCATCTCCTTTTTTGGTATTGTTGTTATCACCACTCAGGGACAGTTGACCAGTGTGTCATTTACTAATCTGTACGGAAACCTGCTGGCTATTTGCAGTGCCGTTGTTTTTGCGCTCTTCTCTGTTTTGGGTAAAAAATCAGATTTTGATCACACGGTCAGTGTGTTTATCTATTTTTTGGCTGCCTTGATATATTCTATTCCAACAGTATTTTTCTTTTCCAGTTTTAAGCTGCCCAGTATCAGAACCTGGCTCTGGATCATCTACAACGGTGTATTTGTCAATGGCATCTCCTACGTGTTCTGGTTT
>JANQLZ010000039.1 GCA_028280325.1 Bacillota bacterium | reverse complement strand
ATAAGGAATAACGTGGCTCAAAGAATCGATGCTAAATCAAGGAATAGAAAAAATCTGCAACAAAGATAATACAAGTAGTATATCTTTGGGCAGATTTTTGCGTATGACGCCGAGGTAGCTCGATTATGGGAGCCTCCGTGGAAAGAACCTCCCCCTAAAGTGTTTTGTTCTCACGTATAAGATACGTCAAATTCTCAAGTGAGTTGGTATCACCTATGACATAGAGGTGATCGTGCTCTTTAAACTTGAACTGCCCTCCTGGAGCAATAATTCTTTCACCATTTCTTTCTACAGCTACGATTGTAGCTTTATATTGATTTCTAAACTTTGAATTGCGAATCTCTATTCCAACCAGCTCGGGTGGTATAACGATTTCAACCATGGAAAAGTCGGGAGCTAACTCTAAAAAGTCCATTATTGTAGATGCATTAAGATTATGGGCAAGACGTACTGCCATATCTCTCTCTGGAAACACGATATTAGATGCCCCCATCATTGATAATATCTCAGCATGCAGGCCATGTAGAGCCCTGCCGATAATTCGTTCGGCACCTAGTTTTTTTAATTTAAAAGTAGTCAATATATTTGGCTCTAAAGATCCAATAGCAACAATTGCTGCATCAAAGTTTTTTAGATCTAAGCCCCTTAAAACCAGCTCATCTGTGGCATCAGCTACAAAGGCATGGGTGACAGAAGATGCTGCCTGGTTGACTATTGTTTCATCTAAATCTACTGCAACTACTTCATGTCCTAATTCACTTAATCTGGAAGCTAAAGTCAGGCCAAAGCGCCCTAACCCGAATATGGCGAACTGTTTTATTGATCCTCTACCGTTTTTTCTTGCACACATATTTAATCACCTGTTTTAGAAATGTAACTATATAATATCAGATATTCCCTAATATTAATAGTAAAATGCCTTCGAGAAAGAAAATAAGTATAAATGGCCTAATTTATATTTAAACCTGTAACCAGATACCATAATATTGATTATTGCATGTTTATTTGCAAGGCAACAATTTGTATTAGCATGTATAGTTTTATTATATGTTTATAAGGTAGCAACTTATTTTATAAATTGCTTAATAAAAATACGTTTAGTATAGAGGATTACCCGTAGATATCGTAGAACTTTCTCTTAAAAAAAGTGGCAACATGATGTTGTCCAGAAAGGGTGAACTATGAACAAGCGAATTGCCATTGGCATGATTAGCCATGAAACCAACGTATTTTCACCAATATCAACTCCGTTACAGGCCTGGAAAGACCGAGTGATGTTTATTGGACCAGAAATAATTGATAAAGCTCGGGGTAGCAAATCAGCAATTGGTGCCTTCCTGGAAGCTGCAGAAGATAACGATTGGGAGGTAATCCCAACAATAGTTGCCGCCGCTACTCCATCTGCTCCGACAGATGCAGCCACCTATCGTTATTTAAAAGATCAATTACTTACACCGATTATGAAAAGCAAGCCGGATGCTGTTTTGCTGGCAATGCACGGAGCGATGAAGGCCGAAGGGGTAGATGATCCAGAGGGGGATATTGCTCAGGCGATAAAAAGTGTTATCGGTCAGCGACCGCTGCTGTTAACTATGGACTTGCATGGCAATATTACTGAAAACATGTGTCGTAATTGTGATGGTATTTTTGCCTATGATACTAATCCCCATGTTGACAGCTATGAACGGGCCCAGGAAGCAGCTCTATGTTTACAAAGAATCTTTTCCGGGGAAATCGATCCGGTTAATGCTTACCAACGTAAACCAATGATGCCCCCGACAATAAATATGAGAACATCTGAGGGGCCAATGGTTGAGTTACACCAGCTTGCCAGAGAGTGGGAAGCCAAACCGGGAATCATTAACGTATCGATATTCAGTGGTTTTCCTTATGCAGATGTACCTCATGCCGGGCTGTCAATTATTACAACTGCCGACCGTCAATATCTGAAATTGGCTGAGCAGTGTTCAGCAGCCATTACCAATCGAGCCTGGGAAATTAAAGAGCAGTTTTTAAAGCAGATACCCAATGCAGTTCAGGGACTAGACCAGGCAGCCAGTCTGATGTCAAGCCCGGTACCCGGACCAGTTATTCTCGCTGACGTAGCAGATAATCCGGGAGGTGGAGGTTCTGGAGATACTACTGAATTGTTGCGGGAGCTGCTAAAAAGGGATATTCCTGAATCTGCTGCGGCAATTATTTGGGACCCGGAAACTGTAGAGCAGGCTATAGCACTCGGAGTGGGGCAAACCGGAACCTTTAACATTGGGGGCAAAGCTGAACCTGCTTACGGCCAGCCTCTTGTTGTAAAAGGCAAAGTGAGATTGCTCAGTGACGGGCGCTTTATAGCTCGAGGCCCTGTTGGTCGGGGTATGGAGTGGAATATGGGTAAGACAGCGGTGATCCAGGTCGGCCAGACTAAAATAGTAGTGAGCTCGTTGAGGATAGCCTGTAATGATGCTGATATTTTCCGTAGTGTTGGAATAGACCCGGCAGCGGCCCAGGTACTGCTTGTTAAATCACGGGGGCATTTTCGAGCCTCTTTTGAACCATTAGCTAAGCATATAATCGAAATTGACGAGCCTGGTGCGGCCAATCCAAATTTGCATCGTTATAATTACCAAAATTTAGTCAGACCGATCTGGCCACTGGATCAGATGAGTTGAATCAAAACAAAGAGGCTGTTATCCAGCCTCTTTGCTTGTTTATATGACTGAAAGCTATATGATAAAAGATTTAGCTTATCTTGTAAAAGCTTCAACCCCATTGACAAAGACCCGCTGTGCCTTGGCAGTGAGATCAAATGGGTGCCTGTCGTAAATAACCAGGTCAGCGTCTTTGCCTTTTTCAATACTGCCTACTACCTGGTCAACACCAAGAATTTGGGCAGCATTTATTGTAATAGCTTTTAAGGCTTCCATTTTGTCCATACCTGCTTCAAAGGCCAATGCAGCCATCATTGGCAAATAGTTAAGAGGAACTACCGGGGAATCAGTTGTAATAGCAACTTTTACTCCAGCCCGACTGAGAATACCTGGAGTTTTAAAGGTTTTCTCCTGCAGCTCAAACTTAGAACGGTGCCCAAAACTTGGCCCCACGACGCAGACAGCATTTTCAGCTGCCAATTCTTCTGCTATTAGGTGTCCTTCAGTGGCATGCTCTAAGGTATACCGAATATTAAACTCTTTGGCAATGCGGATGGCAGTGAACATATCGTCTGCTCTGTGGGCATGGGCTTTTAGTGGTATTTCCCGCTTTAGTACCGGCAATAACGCTTCACATTTGGCATCATAAGCCGGATACTTGCTCAAATCGTCACCGGCAGCTTCGATCTTGGCCAGGTACTGCTGGGCTTTTGCCAAGGCTTCTCTCATGATGGCAGCTGTACCCATTCTGGTTGACGGCATTTTTTTCTTGGCATTATAGACCCGCTTGGGATTCTCACCAAAAGCACATTTCATAGCAACAGGGTCACAGTAGACCATCTCGTCAACACGTTTGCCATAGGTTTTGACAACTGCGAATGTACCACCAATGACATTGGCACTGCCCGGCCCGACTGCTGCAGAGGTTACTCCGGCCTGCAAAGCTTCATCAACAGTTATATCCAGTGGATTAAAGCCGTCAATACCTCTCATGTGAGCGGTGTTAGGATCTGTCATTTCATTGACATCGCTGCCCTCAAAACCTATGCTGCTTTCTATCAGGCCCAAATGGCTGTGAGCGTCAATAAAGCCAGGTAGCAGGAGCTGGCCTTCAGCATCGATTTTCACGCAGCTGCAAGTATTACACTTATAATCCTGCATTTTACCGACATCAGCTATTTTTCCGTCTTTAATAGTTACATAACCATTCTCAATTACTGGACCATTCATAGTGTAAACTTTGGCATTATAAATACAAATCATCTTCTTGCCTCCTATTCAGCTGTATGTACTTCTTTTCCGTCGATAAACACCTTCCAGGACTTGCTGGCAGTTTCGAATGGGTGTCCATCGTAAATAACCAAATCAGCATCTTTGCCGATCTCTAAACTACCGACCTTATCAGCTAAGCCGAGAATCTCCGCCGGATAAATAGTTATAGCTTTTAATGCTTCTAACTCATCCATTCCTGCTTTTGCAGCCAAACCGGCCATCAAGGGCAGGTAATGTAGTGGAGTAACACTTGCATCGGTGGTTATAGCTACCTTTACCCCAGCTTTATTTAGCACCCCCGGGGTATGGAAGCCTTTGTTTTTTAATTCAAATTTAGAGCGGTGCCCGAAGCTGGGGCCGACTATGCAAGGGAACCCAGCCTGCACCAGGTCTTCTACAATCAGGTGACCTTCAGTGGTGTGTTCAATTGTAGCAGTTAAATCAAATTCCTGGGCTATTCTAATTACAGTATGAATGTCATCAGCGCGGTGAGCATGAGCCTTCAACGGAATCTCTTTCTTTAATACTGGAATTAAAGCTTCAGATTTCATGTCAAAAGCGGGCATTTTGCCAACATCATCTCCGGCTGCTTCCTTTTTAGCTAAATATAGTTTAGCCTTCTTTAAGGCATTACGCATCACAGCCGCAGTGCCCATGCGTGTACTGGGCAGCTTTCCTTGACCATGATAAACCCGTTTGGGATTCTCGCCAAAGGCGCATTTCATTGCTAAAGGGGCTTTTAGGATCATGTCGTCAACTCGATTGCCAACGGTTTTGATTGCTGCGTATTGGCCGCCGATCACATTAGCACTGCCTGGACCGGTGGCAGCAGTAGTTATCCCGGCATTCCTGGCTTCTTCAAAAGTAATGTCCATTGGATTAATGGCGTCGATGGCCCGTAAATGCGGAGTACTGGGGTCAGTTGCTTCATTGCCATCACGTCCTTCAAAGCCAATAGCGCTTTCAGTCATTCCCAAATGACAATGGGCTTCGACAAAACCGGGGAAAACAGAACGACCCTGAGCATCAATCTCAGCATCTGCACGGCCATTGTAACTGCCTGCACCAATCTCTTTAATCTTATTGTCTTGCAGTAAAATAAAACCGTTCTCAATTACACTTTTCTGATCAGCACAGGTGTAGATCTTAGCGTTTTTTATCAATAACATTTCACAACCTCCTTCAATTATTTGAAACAGATAACACTTCAACAGAAAAATTCTTTTTCCTGCCTGGACAATCGAAATGTTTTTTAGTGGAGTTTATGCTATGATAAATAAAATATACAAGTTATAGTTAGAGAAAAGAGGAGTGTTATGGATGTTTGTGCTGATCTGCATATTCACACTTATGAGTCTGATGGAACCCTGTCGCCGACTGCGGTTGTCCACTTAGCTCAAAAAGTAGGGATACAAACTATTGCCATCACAGATCATGACAGCGTAAATGGTATTACAGAGGCCCTTTTAGTAGCTAAGCAAGTTGGGATCGAAGTTATCCCCGGAATTGAGTTTTCCTGCCTTTATCAGATGCAGGAGGTACATATTTTAGGGTACTATATTGACGTGTCTAACCGCGAGCTCCGGCAGGAGATCAGCTATATTGCAGAAGCCAGAAGAGATAGAGCCGAAAAGATTGTTAGAAAACTTAATAAACTGGGAATAGAAATTTCCTATGACAGAGTAAGAAAAATTGCTGCCGGAGATATAATTGGCCGGCCTCATATTGCCCAGGCCATGATTGAAAAAAATTACATTAAAAATATGCAACAGGCTTTTTCCAAATCTTATATAGATAAAGGAGGCCGTGCATATGTGGAAAGGTATAAATTGAGCCCCGGAGAAGCTATAAACTTAATCCATAATGCCGGGGGAATAGCAGTTATTGCTCATCCGGGATTATGCTATCGAAGTAATGGTTTGCAGGAAGAGGATATCGTCAGGATTAAACAGAACAGACTGGATGGGCTGGAGGTTTTTCACAGTGCCCACAGTGTGGCTCAAACAGATTACTATTTAAACCTGGCAATGAATCATTCTTTACTGATAACCGGTGGGTCGGATTTTCATGGAGGGACCACCAAAGAGGGCTCAGAAATAGGAAGCATTTGTTTGCCGTATAAGTATGTAAAAAAAATAAAAGAGCGGGTCATGTCTGACAGGTTAAAATAGCATCTGTGATGCTTAAAAAAATAAAGGAGTGCTGTTATGAAAAATGCTGTAATGTGTGTGCTTGTCAAAAATCGTAATTCAGATGCCCCTAAACTGCAAGAAGTTTTAACGAGTCATGGATGTATCATTAAAACCAGAATTGGTGTGCATGAGGTTAGCCATACCTGTGCTGAAGATGGTTTGATTATGTTGCATTTAACGGGAAGCAGCGATGATATCATTAATCTGGAAAAAGATATTAATGATTTAAGCGAAATCAGAGCTAAGACACTATATTTGGATTTTTAGCTGATTACCTTTATTGAACAAGACTGTAAGTGCTCGCTTAAAATAGTTAGCAAAACTGTTTTGAGCGAGTTCTGCTTTACATAAAACTTATATTAAAATCTAATCTTAAAAGGATTTTTAGAATTGATTGGTGAATATTGAGTTATTGATAAGCCATCACCTAAGGAGGTTGAAAAATGAGAAATGTAGTGCCAATTATCAAATCAAGTGATCTGAAGAAATTTGTTCAAATCTGTTATTATGCCTATCCAGGATTTAACACAACTATTGAGAAACTCCTGGAGAATTTTCAGAGAGTAAGCAGTGAAGACAAAAATTCGATGTACTATGTTTTAAAAGACAACGATAAAATAATGGGCGGTATGAGAATTATTGACTATAAAATGAACTACCGTAATCAGTTTATTGATGCTTGTGGTGTTGGAATGGTGGCTGTCGACTTGATTCACAAAAAGCAAAAAGCTGCTAAAGATATGATTGAGTTCTATTTGAAGCACTGCCAGGAGCAAAAGCACCCGATAGCAATACTGTACCCATTCAGACCAGATTTTTATTACAAGATGGGATTTGGTTATGGGACCCCATCCTTAACATATTCATTTAAACCTTATGATCTTTACATTGGGGAGAATAGAGAGAAATGGTGCTATTTAGGCAGCGAAGACCTGCCTCTAATTGCTGACTGCTATCGACGAATGGCAGAGCAGCAGCATGGCTACTGTTTAAGAAGTGCCTATGAGTTAGAGTCTTTTAAACGACGATTTAACAAAGAAGGGGTGTTGCTGGGGTATAAAGTAAACAGACGCCTGGAGGGTTACATTTACTTTTCCAGTAAAAAAGGCTCAGCAACTAATTTTCTGAAAAACTATATTAGGGTTAACGAGATCATCTACACAAATCCAGAGGCTCTGCAAGCTTTGTGCCATTTCCTATCTGTTCAGGCAGATCAGTATGACAGAGTAGAGCTGGAAACACAGCAGCCTGATTTTCATTATGTTTTAAAAGATATTCGCCATGTGTCCCAGGATGTTTCTCCACGGATAGCTCATAAATGCTTTGCTGGGGGATTAGGGATGATGTATCGTATTGTAGATGTGGGACATTGGTTCAAGCTTTTAGCTGACAAATATAAGTTTAACTGCGCTGACGTAAACATTGGTTTAACGGTAACAGACTCGTTTATGCCAGAGAATAACAAGACATTTTATTTAGCTGTTAAAGACCAGAAACTGAAAGTGGTTGATAAAAAGGCTAATAGTTTAATGTTGTCAATAAATATCTCTGAACTGTCCTCTTTGATGATGGGTTGTGTTCGTCTGGAAAGCTTGCATAAAGTTGGCAAAGTTACTTGCCAGGAATCAGATTTAGCAGCTTTAAGCGCTTTCTTTAACATACCAGATGTGCCACAATGTTTAACTGCATTTTAAGTAAAAGACAGTATTAAAGACTTCAGTCTTTGAATTGCCGGCTAGAGGCATTGTAAGCTGATTAGCGAACATATGTTTGCAGGGCTGTAATATCTATGATACGATAAATAGTGAGGTAGTTTGAAATAAGGCGGTGTTAAGGTGAAAAAGGATTTACTGTATTATTATTTCGGACCGCAATGCTATGGTTACAGATACATGGGCAGGCAGGCAGAAAAAGCAGCTCAACTATTGGGTTATGATTATCGGGAGTACGACCTCACAGTAACAAAGTTCCCTCAGGATATAAGGATATATTTCCCAGGTAATATTGTAGTCGATGATTTAATTATTGTTTACCCGGGTTCTCAGGAGCAACTGGCTGAATCTGTCAAGCGACGGGGGCCACTGACCGGAGAACATGTCTGGGAGCCTAAACCAAGTCAGGAGCCTGATCGGATTTTACCACTTCTGAACCATCTTCAATGTGCATCAGGAATATGTTTAGGTTCTAAAAAACAGGATGTTGCAGGCAAATACAACTGGCTGGCTAACGAGGCTAAACTGACAAACGGCCAGGTGGGGATGGTTGCTTTTGTTGAGGATAGGGCAGTTGCTGCCGTTGAATTCATTCGTGAAGATCGGGTCCCTTATTCTATTCCCCAAAAAAGAAAAGATTTCTTGTTTATAACCTGCATCTACAATTGTCCGAAAGCTGACAAAGATTATAGATCAGCACTGCTGACTAAAACTAAGGAGTATGCCATAAAAAATGGCTTCAAGGGTTTGTCAATTATTTGTGGATATGAGACACCATATCCCAATGGGCCAGTTAACAAGTTATTAGAAAATAATTTTGCAGTTATAAGAGATTTAGATGTGGTAATGCTGAGGTACAAATGGGAGCCGATCTGTTTTATGCAGGTTACTTTGTAGGTAAACAGATAGGTGTATAAAAAATGAAATTTCAAATGGAAGTAATGATAGCTGATCTGATATTTGTGAGTAAAGATTATCAGCACAGGATAGAAGAATTAAAAACTAATGGTGACATATTAAAGCAACAGCTTAGTGAGCTATTACCTACAGCTATGGCAGAAATTGATGACCCCGATACAAGAGATAAAAGCCCTGATAAATATATTGATAATTTGTTTAACAATAAATTAGGTAACTTTGAAAAAAGAGTAATACTAATTTCTAATTATAATCATGAAAGAACTGGCATCATAATAGCTTTACCTGAGACAGAGGCCCTGAAATCTTATCATATATTTACAATTGGGGTTAATAAAGAGTTTCGTTGTCAAGGAATAGGTGAAGAATTATTAAAAGCTTTGGCTGAAAAACTAAGGAAAAAGGGAATTGAAAAACTCGTATTAGATGTGCACAAACAAAATGTTAAAGCTATTAAGTTTTACAAGCGCTTGGGCTTTACTAGCTAAAATTAAAGCAGTCTGGAAAGGATTAAAACAGTTTCCAGACTGCTTTTAATATGAGCTTATGATATTATAAATATCGGTATAAATAAACAGGGGTGATCTTATGGTTAGAATTATTACTGAAAGACTTTTGATTAGAGACCATGTGGCTGAAGATATTGCTGACTTACATAAATTAATATCTAATCAAGAGGTTATGTACTTTTTACCTGAAATCAAAACCAGTTCACTAAGTGAATCACAACAAAACCTCAATGTCGCTCTCGAAGAAGCTGTAAAGGTGAATAGGTCGAAGTATTTCTTTGCCATTGTTTGCAATAAAACCAGTGAATACATTGGAGAAATAGGGTTTACTAAAACCGCTGAATGTTCAGAAGGTAATGTCATGAATTTAGGCTATTTTATATTGAAAGAGTTTTGGGGTAAAGGAATTATACCAGAAGCTTCGAAGGCTGTTATTAAATATGCTTTTGATAATATTGGTACAATTAAAATTGAAACTGGTTGTGCTAAAGTTAATAAAAAATCTGAAAGAGTTATGGAAAAGATAGGACTTATTAAAGAAGCCGAACTAAAAAAACATTCAGTTATACATGGTAAGTTTTATGATCGAGTAGAATACAGACTGTTAAAAGAAGAATGGCAAAGTGACTGGCTTGGTTAATAATTAAGCTAGAGTGAAACAGGTTACATAACCGAAAATTTATTACTAAGTCATTAAAATGTGAGGATAGTATATGTTAAAAATTGAACAATATAAAACTAAATATCTTGAAGATATCGCTAAGATATTTGTTAATAGCTATAAACATCAACGTCAAATATATCAGGAATTACCATTAAAATATTCTAACTTAAACAATATAGCTAAGATGTTAGACAGCTTGTTAGAGAAAAATCCTGGTGTTGTTGCTCTAAACAATAATAAAATTGCAGGTTATATGTCTGGGAAAACAGATATCGATTCATTTAAAGGGAGTTTAAAAGGGGTATATACGCCAGAATGGGCCCATGGCACTATTAATACCCCTGATAAAGAGGAAATTTATTATAAACTATATAAGCACCTGGCAAGAGAATGGGTTTCAGACAAAAACTATACTCATGTAACTACCTACTTTAGTAATGATGATGTTCTTAAGGAGCTATATTATAATTTTAGTTTCGGTATGCTGGTAATTGATGGTTTAAGACCCCTAAGTGAAATAGAGGTAGATTCAGTTAAAGATACAGTTATTAGAGAGGCAGAGGATTCTGATATAGAAGCAATTAAATATATGCATAAAGGTATAAATCAGCATTTACTGCATTCACCAGTATTTCTGTATCATAAAGATAGTGATTTGTCGGAATCTGCAATTTACAATAAATTCTTTGGAGATGATTTTAAAACTTTTGTTGCCGTAAAGAATGATAGAATTGTATCAGGTATAAGATGCATGTTAGATAAGGGCCCTGGTTGTAAAGTAGTTGTAGATAAAGGCACTTTAGGCATAAACTTTGGCTTTACTGATATAGAGTACAGAGGTAGTGGTGTTGCTACATATTTACTAAATGAGGTATTAAGGTGGGGAGCAAGCAATGGTATGTTAAGATGTACTGTAGATTTTGAGTCCCAGAACAGGGAGGCTTACCGGTTTTGGTTAAGACATTTTAAACCGATATGCTATACTGTAATCAGAAAAGTAGATGACAGAATATGAGGAGGGTATGTTTTGAAAAACTTTTATGAGGTCTGTGTTTATAAGGTAAAGCCCACCAAGGTAGCTGAGTTTGAGGAGCTTATTTTAGAGATCGATGAATTTCAGCAAGGTATTCAAGGATCACTGGAGATGGAGTTCATTAAAAGAACGCATCGCATTACGAATTTTGAGTCTATCAGACAAGGGATACCCCCTAAGAAAATTACAAGAATCATAAAGTCAGTTAAATATATCATGTACTGGAAGATGGATAATGAAGAAACTCATGGAAAAGCGACGCAGCTTTTTTTCGAGAAGTTTGGTAAAAAGCTATCAAGATGCACACTTGAACCCGGGGAAAAGTATTTAGGAGTAAACGTTCTTTGAGCCTGTCACCAATTACCCGTTTTTAGTACCCCATTCAAAATACATATCCCCATGAACTGCTTTTAAGACTAAATAGTAATAAATGATTTGATAGGAATCTGTTTATGTGCTAATATTTGTTATAGATTTTCGTTAGGATAGCAATACTGAAAACTAAAAAAGAAAAGTGGAGAATTATAATGGCCGTAGGTTATTTGGGATTAGCGTATTTTTCATTGATAATGATAAGAAAATTAATTAGAAGAGTTTTCGTATCTAATATTAGCTATCAGTATATTTTTATGGTGACTTTAATCTATGCCAGTTTGCTTGATGAGTTTTCCGAAAGCTTGCTGTTCGTTTGTTTAGCCACGGCAATATTGACCTTAGTTGCCTTGGCAATTAAGTATATCTACAGCAACAGGTATATAATTGTCAACTCCTCATTTAATGAGATTCAAAAGCTGTTGGCCAAAATGAATATAGCAAATGAAGGCAATTTATACAGGTTTAGCAGTGGACATGAGTTTAGAATCAGAAAGAATTTTGAAGGGGTATTGATAGATTTCTTTAATTATTCTGAAAGTGGTAAGGCTGATAAAGAAAGATTACTTCAGGAAATCAGAAACAGCAGTATTGTCAGAGCTGAGTCATGGTTTGTAGAAGTGGCCCTCAGTATTACAATGTGTGTGTTCATTTTTGCCTTTATAATAAAAAGGTAGCTGATAACAATCTTCTAATGTAGATATATTTACACTGTTTTGCTAAAGTGATCGGCATTACAATTACGCTATTTGGTGATTATCCTGGTGTTTTTAGACAATATATGGGCCTTTAAAGTTACAATACCACTGATTATTAGAAAGGCATAGAAACTGATTCCCCGGCTTATCAGCATAGCGGGTTTCAGCACTCTTCCCGGAAAGAAAGTTTTGAACAGCAGCATAAAACCGCCTTCTGCTATGCCAACTGCCCCGGGCAAAGGTGTTGAAGAAGCAGATATTGTCAATATGGTTTGCAATGAGATCATATTAACCAGAGAGTATGAGCTAAATCCAAAGGCTTTGTAAACAAAAAAAGGTACGCTGTACATAGCCGTTATTTGAATAAAAGTAGTTATAAAAAGTTTTACTATTAAATTTGGCTTGTGAAAGATATAATGGGCACTTTGGCTGTACTCGTTAACTGATTGAATTACTTTAGCCTGATATTTGTTTTTGTTCTTAATGATTTTTACTTTTGATAGAAAACCGAGAACTGTACTGAGAATTTTAATAGTCAGTTCTTGAAAAAATATTGATCCAAATATAAAACACAGCACCATTATATTTCCAGCTATCCCTAAGAAGAATAGTACCCGCAGTGACTTAACATGTTCAATTACCAGAGTATAGTTTGCGGATAAGGCTAATAAGACATAGCCGATAGTTA
Source organism: Bacillota bacterium (assembly GCA_028280325.1). Classification (GTDB taxonomy): domain Bacteria; phylum Bacillota; class UBA994; order PWPR01; family PWPR01. Next base: position 5,523 of record JANQLZ010000039.1, on the reverse strand, counting down.
CCAGTTGAAAAACAGCGACATTTATCAGCAAGGCCAAAGAAGAATGGGAGATATTGATCCCATCTTTTTTCATATAATAGGCCTGCATAGGCTGGCCACCCGATGCAGTAGGGGTAATTGCACAGAAATAGAACCCGATAAAGGCATATTTCAGGGTTTGAAAAAAGGATACCTTTTTCCCGAGAGTGGAAAAAATATTTTGAGAATTAACTGCTTCACAACAGATAAATAAGAAAACTGCCATCAGCCCCAGGACTACATAGTTGAGATTGATATTCTTGATAGTCAGAAGGATTTGGCTCAAATTTTCGTTTTTGAACAATAAGAAAAGAGTGCCTCCTATTAAAAGCAACAGGATAGCAGCACTGAGTTTTAATTTAGTTTTTTTCACCGGAGCTATAACTTTAATGTCGTTCATGGTCATTGTCCTCTACATTTATTAGTTTGTGAATCCAGCAGCTTAGTTTTTGAAAAAACTACATGGCAGTGTCAAGATCTAAAATATTTAAAATTTGATAAAGAGAGCAGTTCTCTGTTTTCTGTTTTACACGTCGTATATTTTTTCTATAAAGATTGATTTTATGCTGATCGGTGATCAAAAATTTAATTATGTTTATAATTTTCTGGTTTTCATGCCAAAGCACTTTTCCTAAACCCTCTTCTTCAATATAGCGAGCATTGTATTTCTCCTGATTCAGGAAAGGGCGCAGGGACAAAATCGGTAACTCAGCATGGATAGCTTCGAAAAGAGTTACCCCACCAGGCTTTGTCAGCATTAAATCAGCACGCTGCATGAAACTGGCAACTTGAGTGGTATAGCCGACAATATCAATATTCTCGTATCTCCCAGCCAGTTTCAGGTAATCCTCTTTGTTGTTGCCCAGGATAACTGTTGTTTTAAGATTGGCGATCTGGTTTAGCTGTTCATAGAACTCCGTAGCTTTGGGGATCAGTCCTAAACCACCACCCATTACTAACAAATGCTTATCATTGTTGTAATTTATTGATCTGCAGGAGCTACCTGTTTTAAATTGTTTTTTTACCGGAATACCAGTAACAATAATATTCCTTGAATTAAAACCCTTGTTTATCAGGCTGGCTTTAACTTTAGGGGAGGGTACAAAATAAATATCTGTTTGGGGTGTAAACCATTCATTATGGGTGCTGACATCAGTTAAGCAGGTAATGAGTGGTATTTTGTCACCAGTTTTTTTCTTATAAGTAGACACAGACAGCGAGCCGATAGGCAAGGTTGATACTATCAAGTCAGGATTTTTGTTTTCAATTAACTCTGCAATTTTTCTGGCTATTCTTATGCTGTAAGCTGAATCAATATTAAAATTCGAATTAAAAGTTATTCTATGAAACAGGTTGTAGCAAAAGTTAATTCTTTTAACTAAAAAGTCGAAGCTGTCATATATTGCTTGATAATGTTTGGGTACCAGCTGCTCTAAAATATCAATAACTTCTACTTTGGTGCACTGGGGAGAGACGGAAAACTCTTGTTCTAAGGCCTTTGAAGCTGATTTATGTCCCATACCAAAACTGCCTGATAAAATTAATATGTTCATGCTATTTATCTGTTTCCTTTGTAAGATTTTTAGAAGCAAAGCTATCTGTATTTTCATCAGTTAACATCATTATAACTAGATAAGGTTAAAGGAAAGCTAAATAATAATTACGAAAACATAAAGAATTTCTTAAGTTTTGGGTAATTCAGATAAGCAATTGTAAACTAATCATAATCGGGAATTAAGTCTGCTGAAATGCATCAGATGATTTGCTCATTAAAGTTTAATAGTTTCAGCAGAGTATTTCTGTCTTCTGGGAATGAAAGATCAAGCTCATTTATTTCATCAGCAGCTTTCCACTGGATATCGTGGATCAGGCCATCAGGATCATTAATACTCAGGGAGCCACCGATCAATGATACTCTGAAGTATTTAATTATTATGAGTTTATCATTAAGAATAATCTTCTTTTCAAACAATTGGCTTATTATTTTAACTATAAACCCCGTTTCTTCTCTTACCTCTCTGATACAACACTCTTCAAATGACTCATGTTTAATTTTTTGACCAGATGGTATTGACCATTTTAAATCCTCATTTTTAGCGCCTTGTAAAACCATTAAGAGCTTATTTTCATCATTTATACAAATTGCTGCTGATCCTTCCCACACTATAATTCTCCTTTCAAACTAAATTAGTAAAAACTTACCCTTGTTATTAATTATAATGCTATAAAAAAATAGATTAAACCACGATTAAACTAAAGTCAGGGATAATAATTGGCGTGTGTAGGCAGCATTAAAAGAAACATCAATAATAATCATTATTAGTCCACATCAGGTAGCCTGTGTTCTTTAACAAAGGCTTATATGCGTAACGTAAATTACAAGCAATAAGTAAGGTAATAATTCCACATAAGTAACTGATTGAGCGAGGAAAATGATGTTATGAGGTGAGTAATTGAGCTTCAACAGAAATGAGCAGCACGACGTTGCGAAAGCGACGCAGGGTCACGGATGACCAAGTCGGAAGCGGTCTGTTGAAGTTCAATTAGGAGCCCTTTACATCTGACGAAGTGAACCAGGTATGTTGTGGATTATTGCCGGATTATTATGTTTTGTTCAATTATCAAAAAGCTACGTACTATTTACTATTATCTTAATGCGACAGCCTCGGTGGATTGCTACACAATGTGCCTGCGGCATGAAGTGTTACTTCGTAACATGGCTGGTTAGCGTAAAGCGGTTTTCAGGTCGCCGTGTGCGGCTAAGTATCGGATATTAAGTTTACATCCACTGGGAAAAAACAGTAGATAAAAAAAGTTGCACCAAAGATGATACGAGTGGTATATCTTTGGGCAACTTTTTGTATATGATAAAGTGTTTTGGTACAAAAGCACTTACCATAGAAAAACAATATAGAATCTCAGATAGTTCAACTATGGGAGCAGCAGTGGAAAGAAGTAATACCTAACAGTACTTCTTAAACCAATCTACTATCGCATCCAGCCTGACTAAGCGGTTAGCGGGTTTTCCTGTTCGGGAGAGATTGTGATTTTCACCGTGGAATATCATCATTTCAGTGGTATTTCCCAGGCGTTTCAGAGCTACATACCATTGCTCTGCCTGTTCCAGAGGGCATCGTAAATCCTGATCGCTGTGAATCAGAAGCAATGGTGTATTTACATTGGGAGCATAGCGAATTGGGGAGCGCTCCAGGATGAAGTCTTCATTATCCCACAGGTCTGCTCCGCCCATACCATAGCGGTCGCCATTCCAACCATTATCAGCTATACCGTACTTAGTGTATAGATTGCTCATGGAGCGTTGAGCTACAGCTGCTGAAAATATATCGCAATGACTGATCAGCCAATTGGTGAAGTAGCCTCCTTGGCTTCCTCCTGTAACACCACAGCGGTTTTCATCAACCCATGCCAGTTGACGTACTTCACGAGCCATAAACTCTAAATCTCTGGCATCACAGCCGCACCAGTCTCCGACAACTGCCCGGGCAAAATCCTCCCCGTAGCCGATGCTGCCACGTGGATTAGCGTAAAATACACCATAACCATTGCCAGCTAAAATCTGAAACTCGTGAAAGAAAATATTGCCATAAGTAGAATGAGGGCCACCATGAATCTCCATAATTAAAGGATATTTTTTACCTTCGCAAAAATCTAGCGGCTTAATCAGCCATCCTTCTAAGTTAACACCTTCCGGGCTGGTAAACTGGATGGGTTGAGGAAAGCCAAGATATTTATCGTTGAAGAGATCTGCATTCAAGTAGGTTAGGCGCTCTAATTCTTCTGCCGTGCCATACCAGATATCACCTGGTGAAGTGGGATCAGCAATATTTACTGCTATTTTATTATCGACAATATCGTAAGAACTGACCACCATAGTGTCTGAACCCAGAGCTCTGTCAATATTACCGCTGGAGACTTCTAGTTTTTCTAAATAGCAGTTGCCTCCCTTGGTAATGACAAAATAGACAAATTTGCCGTCAGCAGAAACTGTCAGGCCACTTTTCCCTCTTTCTGAGCTGGCATCATTGCCAATACTCTTACCAATATACTCTTTGTAGTTCTGGGTTAAATTGGTGATAGTGTTGTCGGAGCAGTTAATATGCCAGATGTGCGGATAACCGCCCGGATAAGGGTGTTTGTCTATGCCTACGCACAGTAAATCGCCATTGGGCATAAACACTGGGTCCCGATAGCGTCCGTTATGGGGTGTTACCCGTCTAATTGAGCAATCAGCAATTGTTAACAAAAAGATATCTGCAGTCAGGTCTTGTTCGTCCTTGCTACGGTTGGCACTGAAAGCTATCAGTTTATTGTCAGGTGAAACAACAGGTTTGCCGCCACCCAACTCATCTGTTGTTAATTGCCGGCTCTCCAGACTACCCAGATCCACATAATAAATCTGCTCGGGAACATTGTCTAAATAACCTTTACCGTCATACTTATAACGCAGTTTGGTTACATGGGTTACTTGAGCTTTATCAGGAAATTTGCTTTGTTTTTTGCGCTCTTTAGCTAAATAATATAGCCCGCTGCCGTCAGGTGACCAGCAATATGAACTGACTCCGGCAGGAGCAGACGTAGCCTTAAATGTCTCTCCACAGTTATGATCCAGAACCCAAAGCTGTTTATCCCCGCTTCTGTTAGATATAAAAGCCACTGCATCACCACTGGGTGACCAGCGAGGGTCTAAGTTTAGAGTGTCCTCATTTCCACTCCCTGTTGTAAAAGGTAGGTTTCGTTTTCCGTCCCAGAGCCAAATATTTGTTACATAAGAATTTTTATCTTCATTTATTGTGGTAACTTCATACAAAATCTTGGTGCCATCCGGCGATAAATTGGGGTTACCAGTCCATTTCATTTTAAGTAAATCATTACTGGCAAATGGTTTCTTATTCATTAAAATACCTCCTTGTATATTAAGCACTTTAGTTTATTCGTTAACAGGTCTTTTTAACCTGCAAAGAATTACAATATATTTTCTGATATGATAAAGCCATATGTTCAGAAGAGGGTTTACTTCGTAAACGGGGTGGAACTGCTATGCAATTGAGGTGGGCTTGCTGCCAGCAAGCAGGGTGCATAATGACAGTTGCTAGCATTTGCCTAACCATGGTTGGGCGATTGTGGGGCAATTGTTTGGCAGTTGTTGTGCTGTTGTTTTTGGAAATGGTAAAATAGGTGACAGTTTGCAGGACGTTCTTTGTGGGCTATTAGGATAATTTACTTTTTTGTCTTTGGAAAAACGTTGTATTTGCAACAAAAAGAACCGTCCGAAAGTACTGAAAAACTTTTAAAGTAAATTTTAAAGTTATAGTGCGCCAAAATATAAATTAACTATAATGGTATTGCACCTATATTCTGGAGGCTGTTGAAAATGTTTGCTGGCAAGGCGCTAGGTTCTGCGCAAAACTATACGAGGTAGTATGCCGAGTGCACAAAGAGCCAGGCGATTTGAAAATAATCGCTACCTTAAAGCAAACATAAAAA
>JANQLZ010000064.1 GCA_028280325.1 Bacillota bacterium | reverse complement strand
GATATTGGTTTAATAGGCTTTGGATTTAGGAACAATAGGTATGGCAAGGTCATATCAGCTATGTTCTTTAGAGCACTTTATATTTTTTTGTGGTCTCTACTATTGATTATTCCAGGAATAATAAAGTTATATGCCTATAGATTTGTACCGTATATTTTAGCTGAGAATCCCTTTATAGGCACTGATAGAGCCCTGGAGTTAAGTAACTCAATGACTATGGGTGAAAAGTGGAATATGTTTGTTTTTGATTTATAAAATCAAAGAATAAGTTAAACTAAACTTTTTATCGAGTTTAGTTTTTACTGTGTCCCCTAATACGGTTAAGTTAGGAGCTGAGTTTCAATATTATGATGTAAACTCTGCTCAGCCCCTTTATTTGGCAACCTTAACCTGGTTTTTGCCGTTCCGTTTACCCTCATACAGGGCTTCATCGGCTTTTTTAATGGTACCTTCAATACCCAGTTCATGGCTGTACTCGGCAATACCTAAAGTTATGGTTACCGAAATCTCGGAGTAATCACAACAAAAAGAGGTTTGCTTAATCAGTTGGCGCATTCTTTCGGCAAAGACCTGAGCGTTTTGAACGGTGGCATACGGTAATAAAAATAAAAATTCCTCGCCGCCCCATCTGCAAAACAGGTCTCCTTCTCGCAGAGAAGACCGCAGGGTATTGACTACAGATTTTAGAATATAGTCGCCACATACATGGCCATATGTATCATTGATACTTTTAAATGAATCTATATCAGCAATAATTACGGAAAAAGGTCCTAAATTATGTTTATCGTCAGCGATATGCTTTTTAAAAGTTTCCAGGGCGTATCTTTTATTGTAAATACCTGTCAAATAATCAGTAGTAGAGGCAACCCTAAATTTGTTCATGATCTGCTCAAGTTTAATATTTTTAACTCTTATTTCAGAATTAACTTGTTGAAGTGAGCTGATAGATTGCTTTAGCTTGTCAATTTTACGTTTAATTTTTAAATGTGCATTAACCCTTCCTCGTAATTCTTCCGATGTTATTGGGTTAGAGATATAGTCAATGCATCCAGACTTAAAGCCTCTAACAATATCTTCTACTGTGGAATTAAGATCATAAATTATAAAAGGAACATCGATATAGCCAGCATTTCTCTTAATATTTTCGCACAACTCATGGCCTGTTGCATCTGATAATTTGGCATTAGACACAATTAAATCTGGCTGATTATTAGACATAAGCTCAAAAGCCTGTTTTTCATTCTGGGCATGGTCAAGGTGATAATTACTGTCTGCAATAGCAGCTGTAATTTCTTCAGTAACAAAAGGATTATCATTGACAAGTAAAATAGTGGTATTAACTTGTTTGTCCACCAAAAGAGCCTCCCATTTACCTTCTCTTTTTATAGCTTAATTTTAATACATACATTTTAACATTTTTTCGAACTAAAAGTAGTCGAATTTTAGTTTATTTTTGTTTAAATTTAAATATGCAATAAATCAACTATCATATTTCTACTTTTTTATTGATATATTTCCAGCGCCTGTTAACAATAAATTAGCAGTAATTACGCAACTTTAACACATAATTTACTGATTTCTAATTCTAGGAGAAACTTTTTTTAATACTACTGGTTCTTAGCGAATCAAAAACATTTTCAGTAGAGCCGAAAAAGGCCATAGGTAAAATTATTTTCTACAAAAAGTGCGATTTGTGTTAAGATATTAATACAAATTGAATTCTAGGAGTGAAATTAATGGCACGACCGCCAAAGAAAAGAACAATCGAGAATATTCCAGAGTATATCTATTTTAAACCGGCTGGAGTACCCAAATCCAAACTAAAAGAGTATATCCTCACATTTGAAGAACTTGAAGCTATTAGGATTAAAGATATTGAAGGTCTGGACAATGAAGACTGCGCCGCAAAAATGACTGTGTCGCGAACAACATTTCAACGGGTATTAGGTATGGCTCGACACAAAATTGCTTTAGCTTTACTTAACGGTGGAGCTATTCGGATTAATGGTGGTAATTATCAAATTGCTGAAGAACTGTTGCAGTGTCCTCACTGTAACTTTAGGAACAACAAAGCATTCGTCTGTGATAAGGTAGATAAAGATAAAGACTGCCCCAAGTTTGCTGCCGAATTGTAACATTTTAAATCCAATAAAATAAAAATTAAAACACTCTGAAAAGCATATGAGCTTAAGGAGTGTTTTTTAATGGACATATGGTCAATAAAGTACTATAATACTATTGGACATATGATTTTAATGGAGGCGAAATAATGAGAATTGCAATTCCTGTTAAAGGAGAAAAGGTTACTGATTTAATTAATGAACGTTTTGGCAGGTCTGAAAACCTGCTCGTTTATGATGAGGGGAATATCCAGGTTATTCAAAATCAGGCGGTCAGTGCTGCCAGCGGAGCAGGAGTTAAAACATCACAACTGGTTAGCAAGCAAAATATTGATGTAGTAATAGCGTTACATGTGGGGCCAAAGGCTTTCCAGGTATTAGATGCAGCTGATATTCGAGCCTATCAGGGAGTCGCCGGTACAGTTGCAGAAAATATTTTAGCCTTTAATGAAGGCCGGCTGAAAAAACTGCGAGCTGAAAACGACCATTCAGTGCAAATAGCTATCCCAACCGATGGCAGTGTTGTTGCCGCACACTTTGGCAGGTGCCAGAAATACACTGTTTTTACAGTTGAGGCCGACAAGGCAGTGGAAATTAAAGAGGTTGAAAATCCCGGGCATGAACCAGGGTATTTACCAAAATATCTGGCTGGTTTGGGCATAACGGGTATTATTGCTTCCGGTATGGGCAGTAAAGCTCAAAAACTGTTTAAAGATCATAATATTGAAGTGACTCTGGGGTGCCAGGGGCAGATTGAGAAGATCATTGCAGGCTATCTCAATAATAATTTGGTCAGTGGAGAAAACTCCTGCGTGGGTGAAACAGAGCACCATTGTCAGAAGTAGGTGGACCAGTGCGAATTGTTATAGCCAGCGGAAAGGGTGGTACAGGCAAAACCCTGGTAGCCACTAACATGGCCTTCAGTTTAGTGTCAAAGGGTATCCAGTTACTTGACTGCGATGTGGAGGAACCCAATGACCATCTGTTTCTGCCCTTTGAAAATCCTTTAACTGAGCATGTTACTGCCTTAGTTCCTGAAATTATCAACGTGAAATGCAGTGGCTGTGGCTTGTGCGCTTCAAGGTGTATGTATAATGCCCTGTCTGTAATCAAAGGTAAGGTCATGTTGTTTTCTGATCTTTGCCATAGTTGTGGCGGCTGTATAATCTATTGTCCTTTTCAGGCAATAGAACAGGGCGAAAAAGCAATTGGGCGGATAATAATGGGTAGCTCTCAGGGTATTGATTTGGTTGCAGGTATACTTAACATTAAATCTGTTCAAGCCCCAGAGTTGATCAAAGAGGTATTACAAAAAGCCAATGTCAAGAAAACAGTGTTGGTGGATGCGCCTCCAGGGACCTCCTGTTCAGCTGTAGCTGCGGTTTCTGGTGCAGATTTTTGCCTGCTGGTTACAGAGCCTACACCATACGGTCTGCATGATTTAAAACTAGCCGTTGAAATGACCCAAAAGCTTGGGGTGCCGATTGGGGTAATCATAAATAAATCAGACAGCAATCTCAGCAGAACAGAGCAGTATTGCTTGCAACATAACCTGCCTATTTTGCTGCAAATACCATATGATCTTAAAATTGCTAAGGTCTACGCTGAGGGAGGACTCATTAGCAGAGAACTGCCTGGCTATCAGCAGAGTTTCAGAGATGTTTTAGGCGATATTGAGAGGATGAGTGACAATGCCTGAGTTAGTAGTCCTCAGCGGTAAAGGCGGTACGGGTAAGACCAGCATTGCGGCCTGTTTTGCGGTATTGGCAAGGCAGTCGATCATTGTCGATTGTGATGTCGATGCTGCCAATTTACATCTGGTACTAAACCCGCAAATAAAAGAAAAGTACAGTTTTGTAGGCGGCTTGAAAGCAGTTATTAAAGATAATGACTGTATCCAATGTGGACAATGCGAGCAGAATTGTAGGTTTGACGCCATTAAAGACTTTCAGGTTAACAGTATGCAGTGTGAAGGCTGTGCTGTATGTTATTACACCTGCCCGGCGGCGGCAATCGAGTTAAATGATCATATTTCAGGGGAGTACTATGTTTCAGATAGCTGTTACGGAACAATGGTGCATGGAAAACTTGGAATTGCCGAAGGCAATAGCGGTAAGCTGGTTGCTGAAATTAAAAAGAAAGCCAGAATAGCCGCTGGCGGCCAGGATCTGATTATCATTGATGGGCCGCCTGGCATTGGCTGTCCGGTGGTGTCATCTCTGGTCGGAGCCGATGTAGCTCTGGTAGTAGCTGAACCAACTGTTTCAGGTGTTCATGATTTAATAAGGGTTTTAGAACTGATAAGTAAAAATAATATTGAAGCAGCAGTATGTATTAACAAGGCAGATTTATCTGCTGAACAGGCCAGTGTTATTCGTGAGTTATGCCGGCAAAAGCAGATAGCAGTGATTGGTGAGGTAAAATTTGATCAAGCCTTTGTGGAAGCCTTAAATCTTAATTTACCGTTAGTTAAATATGATAGTGATAGTGTGACAACTAAAAATATTGAACAGATGTGGGCAAATCTATTGAACATAATTAAAAAATATTATTGACATATGCACATAATTGATTTATAATGTGCATAAGCACATAATGAGGAGGTGAATTTATGCCTAGATTGGATGGTACCGGACCTAATGGTCAGGGTGTCGGAACTGGCAGAGGCAGAGGTAACTGTGAAGGTACTTACGGCTATAACTATGGCCGGGGCTGTGGCAGATTCAGAGGCCGGGGATTTGGCTTAGGAAGAGGATTTAACAATTCTTTTAAATACGATGATAAAAATTTGGAAAGCAGAATTAATGCTGTTGAAACCCATTTGAATGAGTTGAAAAAACTGCAGAAAGATCAAACTGAATAATCAGGTACAGGAGAGCGTATAGCTCTCTTTTACTTTAGGTTGTTCTTTATTCAGACTTTCCTACTTGATATGAGCGGATTAATGTTTCTTCAGTTTAAAAAAGGGAATATTAATAGTATAGCGAAAATATAATTTATATTCTTTTTCACAGCGAGGCTGAGTATTAGAATATTTCATTTATATTGTTGCTGTAATTAAAACTCACCGATGCCTGTAGAAATCATGGTCGGTTGTCGACCGGACTGAAACAGCGAGTAAACAAGTGAAAAAATATTAGAAAGGATGTTTTATATGGTACAAGTAGGAAAAGAAGCACCAGTTTTTAGCGCTCCGGCGTATCACAATGGTAAATTTACCAATGTCAGTTTAGATGAGTATAAAGGAAAATGGGTATTACTCTGTTTTTACCCAGGTGACTTTACTTTTGTTTGAGCAACAGAAGTAACAGCAGTTGCTGACAAATATGATGACTTGCAAAAAATCGGTGTCGAAGTTCTCTCAATAAGTGTTGACAGTATTTTTGTTCATAAAGTATGGAACGATAAAGAACTGACCAAAATGGTAGACGGTGGAATCAGGTATCCGATGCTGGCCGATCAAGGCGGAAAAATCGGAGCTATGTACGGAGTTTACGATGAAGAAAACAATGTTAGTAATCGAGGAAGATTTATTATAGATCCTGATGGAATCATTCAGGGCTACGAAGTATTAACTCCTCCAGTTGGCAGGAACATTGGAGAAACTATACGTTTAATTAAGGCATTTCAGCATGTCAGAAAATCAAATGGAAATGAAGCTACTCCTTCCGAGTGGCAGCCAGGGGATAAAACCCTTAAACCAGGTGCCGATCTGGTCGGCAATGTGTGGCAGGAATGGAAGGTAAGTAGCAAAAGATAGAGTACATAAAGCGGAATAAGGAACAAAGAGGTAGAGTAATCACGGCTCTACCTCTTTTCTATTTGCCTTAGCATCTTTTATTATTGAATGTTTGTAAGGTAACGATTTGCTCAGGCAAATCGTTTTACTAACATTTTTTCTTGCAGTATGTTTTATACATAACTTTGTTGTTACGGTAATGCATAGCTTCGTCGCGCGATTGTCGCAGCAGAATCTCCCGGGCACATTTGCTTGGGGCGATAGCGGCCATTTTCTTGTACATTTTACTGGCCTGATACTCATCAGGGATTGCGGCTTTTAACATCTTACAAAATTTATCCATTTTCAACTCCCTTACAGGCTAAAGTTTACCTTTTTTAGTACAATACATTTCGTACATTGTTTTATTATTTCTGTAATGCATGCTCATATCACGGTATTGACCCATAAGCATGTCTTTAGCACATTTTGTGGGTGCCACCGCCATCATATCTTTGCACTTTTTCATCATTTTTTGCTGTTCTGTCATGTAATGCTTCATCATTGGGCAATATTTTTGCATAGAAATATTCAATCTCCTCTCTCAGGATATTGAGACAACCCTCGGTACTATAGTATGAAAAAAAGAAATAAAAGTGCAGGCTTGTTTACCAATGGCTTGCTGTCAAGCAAGCCGGTTGGCAATAGTTGGGCGATTGTAGGGCAATAGTTTGGCAGTTGGTTCTTGCAAGCTTAACAATAGTTGCACAATAGCTTGAACGATTGCTGAACCATTGTTTTTCCTAGGGTATTTGGCTGCTTTGGGATATTGAGTTTGCTAGCTGGCTACCGAGAAAAACGCTAAAAATAAGTTTAATTTGCAATGATCTGAAGCATTGGGGACGGTTTTTTTTGTTGCAGATACAATGTTTTTTCTATTTGAAAAAATGTTACGAAGTAACACTTCATGCCACAGGCACTTCATATTGCGAAGCAATACTTCATGTTGTGATAACAACACTTCATTTAGCCTTAGCTAAAGAACATAGGCTCTCCCTGTATGTATAATACCTTGGCGATAGCAGCTGTACATAAGGAAAAAACAATCGCCCAACTATCTTTAAAAAACCAACTGCACCACGCTTGCCAAAAGCAAGCCCAAACCAATTGCATAGCAATTCCACCCCGCTTGCCAAAGGCAAGCCCACCCCGTTTACGCAGTAAACCCACCCCCCAGGGACCCGTCAGTCGTCAAATTAAAAGTTTGTTTGGTTTAATCCATTATATATGTTTTAATTTGCTATTAAATCAAGGTATAATTGATATGAAATTCAAACTAACTACTACATTGTTTTTTATATTTAGCTATCAGGAAAAGAATCAGAAAAACTAAAATAATAGAGGTTAATCATAATGAGCAAATACAATTTCTTAAAGAAATACTTTGGCTTCGATAAATTCCTTGAGGGACAGGAGTATCTGGTTGACAGCATCTTAACCGGCCGGGATTGCCTGGGTATAATGCCTACCGGTGGCGGAAAGTCACTTTGTTATCAATTACCGGCACTATTGCTTCCAGGGGTGACGATAGTAGTTTCTCCGTTAATCTCTTTAATGAAGGATCAGGTAGACAGCCTGAGGGAAATGGGAATCGCTGCTACATATATCAATAGTACTGTGCCCAATGATGTCATTTATCAGAGAACGCGAGAAATTGCTGCCGGCAAATACAAGCTGGTATATGTGGCACCTGAACGATTAAATACTAATGGTTTTTTAAACCTTACTCAACGGATAACCATACCTTTTGTGGCCGTTGACGAAGCCCATTGCATAAGTCAGTGGGGGCATGATTTTAGACCAAGTTATGCTCAAATACCTTTGTTTATCGAAAATTTATCAAAAAGGCCAGTGGTAGCAGCTTTTACGGCAACAGCAACAAAACACATTATCAAAGATATAAAATTCTTATTGCACCTTAACCAGCCTTTAGAAATATCTACCGGATTTGATCGCCCCAATTTGTTCTATCGGGTTATTAAACCACAGGACAAGTTTAAATACATCCTTCAGTACCTGAAAGACAACTATCAGCATGAGTCTGGCATAATCTATTGCTCTACCCGGAAAACAGTAGAGTCACTGACCCAAAAACTGCAGGAGCAGGGGTTCAGAGTAGAAGGCTATCATGGGGCTATGGATGCCGAGGTGCGCAAACGGGCCCAGGAAAACTTTATGTTCGATAAAACCCAGATTATTGTCGCCACTAATGCCTTTGGTATGGGCATAGATAAGCCTGACGTCAGATTTGTAGTGCATTACAATATGCCGAAAAACATGGAAGCCTATTATCAGGAAGCCGGGCGGGCCGGCAGAGACGGTAATAGCAGCGAATGCCTGTTACTCTATTCCCCGTCAGACATTGTTAAACAAAAACTGATCATCAGCAGCAGTGGAAGTGATGAAGTCCGAGAGCAGCTGCAATACAACAATTTACAGCACTTGGTTAATTACTGCCATACCAATGACTGCCTGCGAAAAGTAATTATTGAGTATTTTGAGGGTGAAGCGGGAGTTGAAAAATGCAATAATTGCGGCAATTGTTTAGACCAGTCCGAGTTAATTGATGTTACTGTAAAAGCTCAAAAGATACTCTCCTGCATTTACAAGTCTGGGCAAAGATTTGGCGTTAGGATGATAATAAATATTCTGCGTGGTTCAAAAGAGAAACGTATCCTTCAACAGGGGCTGGATCAAATCTCTACCTATGCCCTGATGACAGACAGTACTGTTGGTGAAGTGCGGGAGCTGATTATGACCTTAATTGCTGAAGGCTATATTTACATGACCGCAGACTCTTATCCGGTGCTTAAACTGCTGGAGTCTGCCAAGCCAATATTAAAAGGTAAGCAGGCCATCTACCTGAAACAGGCCAGACTAAATATTCCTCCCAAAAGTGAGAAGAAGCAATTGAAGTCAGCTGCAAACCTGGCGTATAATCAAGAGCTGTTTACTGAACTGGCTGCATTGAGGTCAACAATTGGGGCAGCTAAGAATATACCAAATTACATAATCTTTCATAATAGTGCTTTACAGGCCATGGCCTATTATTTACCTGCTACCAAGGAAGAAATGCTTCAGATAAAGGGAATTGGAGAAAAAAAATATGAGAGCTATGGCCAGCAGTTTCTAGATCTGATCGTGCAGTTTTGCGCTACAAATAACCTGACAGCTCCTGCTCCAACAGATACTGCAAAAGACTCTTCTGATCAGGTTAAAACTGATCGTTATCAACTTACCTATCAGCAGTATCTACAGGGCAAAAGCCTGAAAGAAATTGCTCAGGCTCGAGAACTGACCATTTCAACTATAATCAGTCATTTTCATAAATGCCTGGAAAGAGGCTATTCAATAGATTTAACCAGGTATCTCAGCCAGCAAAAGCTGGATCATATCAGCACTGTTACCCAGCAGCACCATCCTCAATCCTTAAAGCAGTTGAAAGAGCTGCTGCCAGCTGCCTACACCTATAACGACATTAAGCTGGCTCAGTTAATCCTGCAGCCGCCGCAAAGTCAGGAGGGGTGATATGAGAATACTGCACACCGCAGATTGGCATATTGGCAAACTAGTGCATGGGGTGCATTTTACTACAGATCAGCGATATATTTTTGAGCAGCTTTTTCAGCTTATCGATCAGCATCAACCCGACGTGGTAGTTGTTGCTGGAGATATATATGATCGTTCTGTGCCTCCGATTGAAGCAGTAGAGCTGCTCGATGAGATCCTGTCAAAGATATTACTGGAGTTAAAGACAAAAGTACTGATCATAGCTGGCAACCATGACAGCCCCGATCGATTGGGCTTTGCCAGCAAAATACTGCAGGATAAAGGCCTGAGTATTATTGGCAAACTGTCTGATACGATTAAGCCTGTTAAACTTGCCGATCAATTTGGAGAGGTTCATTTTTATGCTATCCCTTTTACGGATTATGCCGTTGTCAGGGATCTATACCAGGATAAAAGTATCACCAGCCATGATTTGGCGATGAAAGCAATAGTGGATAAGATAAATGCAGTTAAGCAGCCGGGGATTAGAACCGTATGCCTGGCTCACGGTTACATTACCGGTACAGAGTCCTTAGAAACCAGTGAATCTGAGCGGCCGTTGGCAATTGGCGGCTCAGAGCAGGTCAGTGTTGACTATTTTAAAGGTTTTAATTATGTGGCTCTGGGACATTTGCATAAGGCTCAAAAAGTAAAGTACGAGTACATCAGGTACTCCGGCTCATTAATGAAATATTCGTTTTCAGAGGCTCAGCACCGTAAAACAGTGACTATGGTAGATGTAGATGAAGCCGGCAAAATTGAGTTCAGCCTGATCGACTTAAAGCCTTTCAGAGATTTAAGAATAATTAAAGGTAATCTCGATGATTTGATCAATCAAAAAATCTACTCCTTAGCTGATACCAATGACTATATAAAAGCAGAATTAACCGACAGAGGCGAGGTCATTGATGCAATTGGCAAACTGCGTGCTGTTTACCCGAATATTTTAAAGCTGGAGCGAGAGCAGTTTTCCAGAGAGGCCGGGGATAAGAGGACCTCCGCAGGTGTTAATTTTTTAAAAAAAGGTGCCTTAGAGCTGTTTGAAGAGTTTTACCAGAATATTGCTCAAGAGCAGTTTAGCGATGAGAAGCGCAGTATCATAGCTGCAGTCCTTGATGAAATTGAAATAGAGGAGAGAAAATCTTAATGAAGCCCTTAAGACTGGTTATGACAGCCTTTGGCCCCTATGCCCAGCAGGAGATCATAGATTTTACTAAATTAAATAACAAGAACTTATTTTTAATAACGGGTCCAACGGGATCCGGAAAGACCACTATCTTTGATGCTATCTGCTACGCAATCTATGGGGAATGCAGTGGAAGTATTCGGACTACTGACAGTTTGAAAAGCCAGTTTGCTCCGCCGGAAGTATTGACCCAGGTAGAGCTTGAGTTTGAGCTCCATAGTATCAAATATCTGGTCAGTAGAACCCCTAAACAGCTTAAGCCTAAAACTCGGGGCAGAGGATTTACCGAGCAGGCCGCCGCAGCTACCTTAAAAATAACTGATGGAGATGAGGTAAATACCATCGCAGGATCTGCTAAGGTAACTGCCAAGCTGTTAAACATTATCGGTATTAATGCTGAGCAGTTCAGACAGATCATGATGATACCTCAGGGGGAGTTTAGAAAGCTGCTGATCGCCGATAGCAGAGATCGTCAAAAGGTTTTGCAAAAACTGTTTGACACCAATATTTACAGCCGTGTTCAGGAAAAGCTCGAGCATGAGTCAAAGCAGATTTATAACTCGATAAAGGATAAAACTATGCTGCGGACAGCAGCCGCCAAAAGTATTGAATTCGAGGCCAATGACATTATGGCTGAGCTGTTGCAGACTCCAGAAAAAATTACTGAAATTATTGCCGCTACCGAAGCAGTAATTGCCACAGACTTGGCTAAAGCTCAGGCAGTTGATGTAAGAATTAAACAAAAAAATAACCTGCTCCGGCAGCAGTTGGAGCAAAAAAAAGATGCCGAAGAAAGCAATAAAAAACTAGCTGGCCGGCAGCAGCTGCAAAACGAGCTGATACAACTTCAAAGCCAGGAAAAATATTATCGCAAGCTGGAGGAGTCGCTAGTTAAGGCTGAAAGGGTTCAGCGAGTATTGCCGCTGGAGAGCAACCTGAAACAGAGAAGAGCTCAGTTGAACCGTCAGCAGACAGAGCTAGCTGAGCTGATCGAAAGAACTAGTGCAGCAGAACATCGACTGGAACAGGCTAAGGCCAATTATGAGCAACAGACTTCCGATCAGGCCAGAAACTACCGCCAGCAAGTCTATGCCCAGTTGCTTCGTTTGCAAAACCTGGAGCAAAGGATGAAAAAAATCGATGAACTGAAGCAGGCAACTGCCCAGGCTAATAATAGTTTAACTCTTTTGAAAAAAAAGAGGCAGCAGGTCGAACAGGAACAGGCTCAACTGAGAGCAACTGAAAAAGCTATCTACAAGAAAATAGAGAGCAGTCGGGCAGCAGGCCTGAAGCTGGCCAAACAGAAATACGAAATAGCCAATCGTCAGAGCCTGCTCAACACCCTGCAAAGCGCCATAAAAGCCTATGAAAGCTGGCATGGCTATCTCCGGCAGAGTCTGACCCAGGAAAGAAAAGTAATCAGTTTAATAAAAGCGCTACAAACCAAAGCAAACGACCTGAAACAGCGGCGAAAAAACCTGCTGGCCAATCAGGCCGCTGTTTTAGCTCAGGATCTGCAAGCCGGTCAACCCTGTCCGGTCTGTGGTTCCACTGAGCATCATAAATTGGCGGCGTTTACTTCAGAGTTGCCCAACCTGCAGGAGATAACTGAAATGGAGTACAGCTTGGAAGAGCAGCAAAGAACAGTCAATTCTGAGAATGAAAAACTGGCTAAACTGTCTGAAAGGGCCGAGCAAACAGGTGCAGAGTATCACCGTTTGCGGTCAGAGTTGACTGAGAAATTGAATATTAACCCGGATATGGATGAAGGGCAGCTAATCGGCCATTTTCGACTGCTCAAGCAGGACTATGTCGATGAGTTAAATTTGGTGTTGCAAACCAAACAGGAACTGCTCAGGCAGGCGGGCTTATTATCTGAATATGAACAGGAGCACGCCAAACTGGGCGAGCTGATTAGTACAGCCGAGACCACCGTCGCCGAGATTAATAAAAAGCAGCTGCAGGCCCTGGAGCAATACACCAAGCTGGATTCGGATCTACAAACAGTCTATCGGGAACTACCCTCTAATATCAGGTCATACCAGGATTTAATGCTGCAAATAGCAGATCAAGATAAGGTATATCAGCAGTTGCAGCAGCAGGAAAAGCTGGTTTCCCAGGAACAGGAGCAAGCTGCCCGGCAATTGGCAGGGCTGCAGGCAAAAAAGCAGCAGTTAGATAAACATATTACTGAAAGCCGAGAGCAGATCACAGCTGCTCAGGAACAGTTGACTGATGCGCTTATCAGGTTGGAGGTTTCCACTGAGCAGGAGTATCAGCAGTTTAAACTGGAAGAGGCTCAGATAAAGCTTTATAAGCAACAGTTAACAGCTTATCAACAGCAGCTGCATACTGTTCAGCAGCAATTAGCAGTATTAATCGAGCAGACCGAAGATGTCGATTTCATTGATATCGGAGTGCTGGAAAGATTGATTGATAACATTGATCAGGAGCTGCAGCAACTGCATCACCAGAGCAGCCAAATACGTAGCAGACTGGCTGCTAATGAAAAGATTTTGCGAAATATTAAGCATATAACAGCTGAGATTAATATCCAGGAAAAGAAGTATCATACGGTTGGCCATTTAGCTAAAATTGCTAATGGAAAAAGCTCCGAAGCAGTGAAGATAACCTTTGAACGCTATGTGCTGGCAGCTTTTTTAGAAGATATATTAGAGGCTGCTAATCAGCATCTGCGAAAAATGACCAGTGGCAGATATCTATTGTCCAGATCTGATGAGGTAGATCGCAAAAACAAGCAGAGTGGTTTAGAGCTCCAAGTCTATGATAATTATACCGGGTATTATCGCCACGTGAAAACACTTTCCGGTGGTGAGAGCTTTAAAGCCTCTTTATCAATGGCCCTGGGATTATCAGATGTAATTCAGTCTTATGTCGGCGGAATAAAGCTAGATACCATGTTTGTTGACGAGGGTTTTGGAACTCTCGACCCTGAATCGCTGGACAGTGCCATCAATTGCCTGATTGACCTGCAAAAAACCGGAAGGTTAGTTGGCATAATCTCCCATGTGCCGGAGCTAAAAGAGCGAATTGAAGCCCGGCTGGAAGTGAAGGCCTCCAGTTCCGGAAGTTCTACTGAATTCGTGGTTATCTGAGGCTGTTGATTGCCAGCCAGTTATATGCTAGACTTAACTGGTATAAATCAAAACTGGGGAGCTGGTTAATGCTGGCTGAGAAAAAGAACTTGATTCTTTGACCCATAACCTGATCTAGGTAATGCTAGCGGAGGGATTAATAATTATTTAATGCAGCCCTGGTCAGGCTGTTTTTTTATTTCGCAAATAATCCCCAAGTTCCACAGCAAAAATGAAAGGAATAATTATGAACACCAAAAAATTATCTCTGGGCGCTGCCTTAGTTGCCTTGGGAACAGGGTTGGGAACCTTAATATTTATCCCATTAGGTGCTGCTAAACTGTATCCCCTACAACATTTTATTAATATCATTGCGGCCGTGGCTTTGGGTCCGGGCTATGCTGTTTTGGTCGCTTTCTCAATCTCACTGCTCAGAAATTTATTGGCTATTGGGAGCGTTCTGGCCTTTCCAGGCAGTATGGTCGGAGCCTTAATGGCGGCATTAATTTATAAACAAACCAGGAATACTGTACTTTGTGCTGCAGGAGAACTGATTGGTACTGGCTTATTTGGAGCAGTACTGGCCTACCCTGTTGCCAGATTGGTTATGGGCATAAATTTTCCAATTTTTTATTTTGTTATTCCATTCTTTCTGAGTTCTTTAGCCGGCTCCATTATAGCTTTAATGTTAATAAAATCCGGAGTTTTAAAATCCCTGTTAAAAAATTTTACCAGGGAGTAAAAGATTACAGCTTATTTAACTAAGCTACATGTTAAAATATTAAACAGCAGTTCCAATCAATAACCACTTAACCTCTTATGGTACTGATAATTTTATAAGTTTAAAGGAGATTTAGATGATTGATCTGAGCAAAATTAAGCAAGCAGTTGAAAGCCATCTACCTGGTGCAATTGTGACAAAAGTTTTTGATAGAGGCCAGTGGGTAAGGAGAATATATCAGGTGGAGCTTAGTAGTGGCCAGACGGTTTTTCTTAAGGTAATCACTAACCCAGACTGGGCGGAGTTAAAGCACGAAGCTAATGTGGTTGACGTGATGATAAAACATGATTTAACAGCTCCTAAGGTTTTAACTATGGATAACACCGGTCATCTAATAGATTTTCCATTTTTAATACAGGAGCAAGTAGGAGGAGAAAAGCTTTCAGACCTGCTTCATAAAGTATCTTCAACTGAAAAACAGCAAATATATAAAGCGATAGGCAAGTTCTATCGCAAAATGCATCAGATTAGAGGAATAAAGTCGGGTTTATGGGATGTAAAAGACCCTTATAAAGTAAAATACGAGATATCGCCTAACAATTATATGCTGCAGGCTGAGATAATTGAGGGAAGCGGCCGAAAAGCATTAGCATCAGGATTAATCAGCAAAAGTCTGTACCAGCAAATAGTTGATATCTGGCAGCAGAATATAGAATATCTGAATGACCACCAGCCAGTAATGACTCATGTCAGCCCATTTCTTTGGAATATCTACTTGGGCAAATGTGACCAGAAATGGCAGGTAACTAAAATTATGTCTATGGGAGACGTAATGTGGTGGGATAGCGCCTATGATCTGGCCACCCTCAAATACCCCCCTTTTGGTGCATACGACGAAGCAAGCTGGCAGTCATTTTTAGAATCCTATAATAGCGTTCCGGAAGAAAAAAGGCTATTATTATATTCTTTAATGCATCAGCTTTGTGCGGCTATGGGAGTTTATATGGAACCTCAGATGTACAAAACAGCAGATTCATACCAAAACATTGCAAGTAGATTAGCACAAATAGTTGAGCAGATAACCAATTAAATCATAGTCAATATCAGGTGAGTTACCTTTTTACCCCTTTTTTTGCGGATTTATTACTCCGTCGGGCCTTATTCTTTTTAGATTTATCTTTTTTTTGATGTAAAGCTTTCTTCCTGGTCCTCTTTTTTGTTTTAGGGTCAGCATCATCAGCTTCCCTGTAAGCTGTTTTCTTTCTTCGCAGGCTTTTGGGCTGCGGCACGCCTGAGACAGAGAGCTTGCGGCTCGGTATATCAAATTGAATGCCGCGCTCAATATTGTTTAAATTGATGCTGTCTTTGGGTGTGACAAAAGTAATAGCGAATCCCTGACGTCCAGCTCGGCCTGTACGGCCAATGCGGTGAATATACCATTTGACGTCTTCGGCGATATCGTAACTGTAAACATGGGTGACCCCTTCGATATCTAAACCTCGGGCCGCAATATCTGTTGCTATTAGATACTGAATTTTGGCATCCCTAAACCTTTTCATGACATCTTCTCTTTTAACCTGTGATAAGTCGCCATGCAGGGCGGCACAATTATACCCTCTTTGAAACAGCTCTTCATCTAAAACAATAGCCCTTTTTTTAGTGGCACAAAAAATAATAGCCATAAAGGGGTTATGAGAACTAATCACGGTACACAAATCTGCCAGCTTGCTTTTTTCAGTAGTTTCTATCACCAGCTGTTCAATATTTTCTAAAGTGATTTTTTCATTTTCAATCGAAATGTAAACTGGGTTTTTCATGAATTTTTTGGCCAGTTTTTTTACTTTATGACCGATAGTTGCTGAAAAGCAGAGAGACTGGCGCCGGTTGGGAGCCTCATTAATGATCGCCTCTACCTCAGTTAAAAATCCCATCTGCAGCATCTGATCAGCCTCATCCAGAACCAAAACTTTAAGCCTGCTTAAATCAATGGTTCTTCGTCGAAGATGATCTATAATTCTGCCCGGAGTGCCGATTATCAGCTGAACACTTCCTTTGAGTTTTTTTAACTGAGTATCAATGTTTTTACCACCGTAAACGGCTAAAATACTGATCGGTTTAGCCTGAGCAAGCTTCTCTGCTTCAGCGGTGATCTGAATAGCCAGCTCGCGAGTGGGGGTGACAATTAACCCCTGCACAAAATCATTTTCAACTACCATATTCTCAAACATTGGCAGTAAGAATGCCAGGGTTTTGCCGGTGCCGGTCTGGGCTTTAGCAATAACATTTTTCCCCGATTTTATCAAATCAATCGTTTCTTTTTGGATTGGAGTAGGTTTTTTAATTCCCTGTTTGGCCAATACCCCCAGCAAAGCATCATTTATCCCCAGCTTTTTAAAGCCTTTCATTTAAACCACATCCTTCCCAGCCTCAGATCGAGGCCTTAAAATTCAGGAGCAAATTAAGTATAACAGAATTAGCATAATAATAAAAAAAATTGTGACGACATCAAATTTACAGGCAGGTGGATCAGGTGCTGGGATTGCAGCTTGTAATGGAGTTTATCCTGGGGAATTGGCTCAATTAATAAATTGCTTATTAAGTTATTACCTGACTTATTAATTTCCTGGGAAATATGTGTTAGTTTAAGGCAGTGTTATCATGATTGGCTATTAATATTGCAAATATAATCAATTCTATCAGTTAAAACTTATTGACAAGATAATAAAAATGTATAGAATATAATATGAGAATAGTTATCATTATCAAAAAGTGAACTTGAAAAAGGATGAAGTAACAAAGTTATAGCTGCAACAGGGCTTGGTTTTATTACTCACTTTAGTTGGTTATTAGCATCTGACTATTAAATATAAATTAAGGAGAACTAAATGTTAAAGTTAAGAACAGTTTTTATAGCACTTTTAACTATTTTAATACTTGTTTTTGCAGTAGGTTGTGAAGCTAACCCAGCTGCAGATCCGGATAAAGATCCAAATCCAGCTGCAGGAGTTGAAGGTGAAACGAGAATTGTGGAACATGCCCTGGGCCAAACAGAGATTAAGGGTACCCCGGAGCGAATTATCACCCTATACCAGGGGGCAACAGATGTAGCCATTGCGTTAGAAATTACCCCGGTCGGAGCTGTTGAATCTTGGGTGCAAAAGCCGGTTTATGAATACCTTCGAGATGATCTGGAGGGTGTTGCAATCGTTGGGTTGGAAACCCAGCCCAATTTAGAAGAAATTGCCAAGCTTAAGCCAGATTTAATTATTGCTTCTAAACTGCGTCATGAAAAGGTTTATCAGCAGCTCTCTCAAATTGCCCCCACGGTAACCCATGAAACAGTTTTTAAATTTAAAGAGACAGTTGAACTGATGGGCAAAGCCCTCAATAAAGAAGATCAGGCTGAAAAACTGCTTGCTGACTGGGCTGATAGAACTGCTGATTTTAAAGAAAAGGCTGCCGCTGAATTGGGCAGCGAGTGGCCAATTGAGGTCTCTGTTCTCAACTTTAGAGCAGATCATGCTCGTATTTATGTTACAGGTTTTGCTGGAGATATTTTGGGTGAGTTGGGCTTTATCAGGCCTGAATCCCAAAGAAAGGCTGCCGAAGAAGGCAATGTAGTTCTTAAACTAACCACCAAAGAAAGTATTCCGTCGATGAATGCCGATGTCTTTTTTACCTTCATCCCTGGCGGACAAAATGCACCGGAGGCAATTCAGCAAACCTACGACGATTGGACAAATCATCCTTTATGGCATAATTTAGATGCAGTAAAAAATGATCGGGATTATATTGTCGATGATGTTATCTGGAACATGGGTGGCGGTATAGTGGCTGCTAATAAAATGCTGGATCAAATATACCAGCACTTCGGGCTGGAAAAATAGCTATCTCTTGGAGCACGTCAGGGTAGGCTGGTTCTACCCTGACTATTTTTGTCGAGTACGCAGTAGCCAAGAAATTAGTGAAAGAGTGATTTCCATGAATCCGTTGCTACCCAAGAAAAAATCGAAGGTTGCAGGCCTGATAACAGGTCTGTGTGTTTTAGGACTGGCTTTGGTACTGAGTATGGTTTTGGGACAGGTATCAACCCCGGTAAAAGCATTAGTAGAAGCCTTTACAAGTTATGACCCATCGTCAACTGAACATATCATTATTACCACTACCAGGATTTCGAGAACTTCAATAGCGATGTTTATGGGGGCCAGTTTAGCAGTAGCAGGTGCACTGATGCAGGCTCTAACCAGAAACCCTTTGGCTTCTCCAAGTATTTTTGGGATAAACGCCGGGGCCTTGTTTTTTGTTGTTTTTGCTACGGCATTTTTTTCTATTAACTCTTTGGTCCAGTTAATGTGGATAGCTTTCCTGGGGGCTGCTGTTGCTGCTGTCATGGTATTTTTTCTCGCTTCACTCGGTCGAGACAGCCTGTCTCCAATAAGGATAGTTCTGGCTGGAGCAGCAATTGCGGCATTTTTCAGCTCTTTGACCCAGGGCCTGCTGGTAATTGACGAACAGGGTTTAGAAGAAGTGTTGTTTTGGTTGGGTGGCTCAGTAGCAGGGCGTACCTTAGATATGTTATTACCGCTTTTACCGTTTATTATTGGAGCAGGTATAGTGGCCATGTTTTTAGGAAACTCAATCAATGTACTGACCTCTGGAGAAGACATTGCCAAGGGACTGGGGCAACGAGTTTTATTGGTAAAAATACTGATGGGGATTATTATTGTGCTGTTGGCAGGCAGTTCAGTGGCAGTAGGAGGGTCGATCGGTTTTATCGGTTTAATTGTCCCCCATCTGGTTCGCTCCCTTGTCGGTATTGACTATCGCTGGATAATTCCCTATTGTGCTGTTTTCGGGGGAACCCTGTTATTACTGGCCGATGTAGTTGCCAGGCTGGCTATTGTACCGGAAGAGCTGCCCATCGGAGTAATGACTGCCTTCATTGGAGTGCCCTTATTCATCTCTATTGCCAGAAGGGTGCATAGGGCATGAAAAAACATACCCTTTTAAGAAGCAGCTCTGATAAAATGTCCTTTTTAATAGAAAAGAAAACTCTGATTATCCTGCCCGTTTTGCTGTTGTTCGCTTTAATACTGCTAATTGTAGG
The DNA here is from genome assembly GCA_028280325.1 of Bacillota bacterium. Taxonomy (GTDB): domain Bacteria; phylum Bacillota; class UBA994; order PWPR01; family PWPR01. Next base: position 39,418 of record JANQLZ010000064.1, on the reverse strand, counting down.
GCTATCTCTGGGAAGCACTATGATTCATCCTGTGACTATACTTAAACATGCTTTGAGGATTAATACCAGTGATTACACCTTTATTATTGAAGTCTTGAGAATGCCAAGGATGTTGCTCGCTTTTATGGCTGGCGGCTCTCTGGCTGTTTCCGGACTGATTTTACAGGGGATTGTCCGAAATCCTCTGGCTTCTCCGGATATTATCGGAATTACCGGTGGGGCCAAAGTGGCGGCTGTGCTGTTTATCACCTATTTTTCGGCTGTCAGCGTCCACTGGCTGCCTGTTGTCGCAATTCTGGGAGCCGGTATTGCTTCAATGATTATTTATTTCTTAGCCTGGAAAAGAGGGGTTAATCCGATCAGGCTTGTCCTCATTGGGATAGGGTTTGAGGCAGGTATGGGTGCTCTGGTGACAATGATGATAGTATTAGGTCCGACGGTGACCACCAGCGAGGCGTATATCTGGCTGACAGGCAGTGTATATGGGGCTAACTGGCAAGATGTCTCGGCAATGCTGCCCTGGGCCCTGATCTTTATAACAGCCGCACTTTTATGGGCTCGAAAGATCAACCTTCTGGAGCTTGGCGATGACATAGCTCTAGGCCTGGGCTCTAATGTAGAGCTAAATCGGTTTATTTTGATTGCGATCAGCGTGGCCTTGGCCGGCTCTGCGGTGGCCTTTGCCGGGGGGATAGGTTTTGTGGGTTTGATCGCACCTCACATTGCCAGAAAACTGGTTGGCAGATCTTTTGGAGGTCTGGCTCCGGTTGCAGCTATCATCGGAGGCCTAACAGTGATGTCAGCTGATGTCGTTGCCAGAACACTGTTCCTGCCTCTTGATTTGCCGGCCGGAGTATTTGTGTCGTTGATAGGGGCGCCATTCTTTGTTTTTCTACTGTACAGAAATCGAAACATGTGAGTAGATACTTGATAACAGTTGAGCAATTACACATAATACTGGCCTAAACAAAAATACAGGGAGTTTAAATATAATAAATATGCTGCAAACTAGGCATCTTACATTGGGATATGGTAAAACAATCATCATCGATCAGCTTGATTTAGAAATACCTGTTGGAAAAATTACTGTTTTTGTAGGAGCAAATGGCTGTGGAAAATCTACTTTATTACGCTCGCTGGCTCGTCTGCTAAAGCCGATATCAGGGCAGGTCTTACTGGGGAACAGGGAGATTAGAGCTTTGTCAACCAAGGAAGTTGCCAGAAAGCTGGCAATATTACCTCAGGGTCCGGTGGCCCCGGAAGGGCTGACAGTTCTGCAGTTGGTCAAACAGGGCAGATACCCTTATCAGAACTGGCTGAAGCAGTGGTCACGTGAGGATGAACAATTGGTTAAGCAAGTCCTGGCAGCTACTAAATTAGAAGATTTAGAGAATCGTAATGTTAATTCTTTGTCTGGGGGGCAAAAACAAAGGGCTTGGATTGCTATGAGCCTGGCTCAAAATACAGACATTATTTTGCTGGATGAGCCGACCACGTATCTGGACCTGGCTCATCAAATTGAAATACTGGATCTGCTTTTTGAGCTGAATGAAACAGAGAACAGAACTATTGTAATGGTGCTGCATGATTTGAATCTGGCCTGCAGGTATGCCCACAACATTGTAGCGATTCAGGATAAAAAAATCTATGATCAAGGAAAACCAGAGGATATTGTTACAAAAGAAATGGTTCGTAATGTTTTTAAAATGGAATGTGAGATTGGTACAGACAGCCTGTTTGGTACTCCAATATGCATCCCCCATGGAAAAGGAAGAAGGGTGATAGGTTAGAGTAACTTGGCAGGTACAAGCGTATTAAATTGTTTAATAAGTCCTGATTAAAAACTCAATCTAAAAAGAAAGCCTTCCTAAACTGACTTGGGGACATTCCAACTCTCGATTTAAATACCTCTGAAAAACTACTGTGACAGTTATATCCTACTTGCTTGGCAACCAGACTAATTGGCAGGTCTGTTGTTACCAGGAGTTTTTTTGCGGAATGAATCCGCTGTTGCTGGATGTAACAGGTTATAGTAATTCCTTCTTTACCTTTAAAAAGTTGATGAAGCTTACTTCTGCTCATACATGCTAATTGCACTAATTCCTTAATCATGATATTTTCATTAAAGTGTTGATCTATATGCGCTCTAACAAGCTGTAGTTTTTTTAAGTCAGCTACGTCTGCCTGTCTTCTTGGCGCATCAAAATTTAATGATTCCTGATGAGTAAGAATTGTTTCAATGATTCCTAAAATCTTATTTTCTAATATAAAATTTATATAATTACTACCATATGAAAGAGAAGATATGCTGTCAATTAATTGGGTGAATTCAGGAGGTTCATTCCAGGGAGTCAAGATTGTAGACATCACGCTGGCAAATTCTTCAATATCTAAACCGATTAGTGGTTTAATTCGTTCTTGGTAATATTCTGGTAAGATAACAATGCTTTTTGAAGCAATAAAATCACCTGGAACGACTTGTAATTCTACTATTGATTCAGATGAATAAAGCGCTATATTTTGGTGCTTAGAGTCACTTGTGCTGCCGTACCAGTCTTTTGGGTTGGAAGCAGTGTAATGTCCAAAACCAACACATTCGGGAGTATAATTCTTAGATGTGTAAGCTTTTTCAAATTGGGCATTGTTTGATGTGACCGCAAAGCAATTATTAACTGGAAATATCCAGTAATGTCCGTTTCCCAAGTCTTTATCAAGTCTAAAGTTATAACCAGGCATATTACTATCAATATAATGATATCCATTGTTACTTAAAAAACTCTGATATACCCTATCAATAAATATCTGCATTTGCTTCCCTCACAAAATATTATGGCAACTATCCAAAATGCTGCGGCAATTATCTATAGTTAATTAAATATAAGTTTTTTGCAGGCAATTAATATTATACTAATGCAATGATAATGATTATCAATTGAATCGTAGCATTTTACTTTGGCCATGTCAATTTACCGGGGGTGAGGAAATGAAGATAGCAGCTACCATGGGTAGGAAGCAGCAGGATATTGATCCCAGAACTAAATTGGTAACATTAGTCTTAATCAATGTCATTGGAATGACCAGTAAGAGTCCAAAAGTGGAGATCTTCAGTTTAGTGTTGATTACCTTACTGCTACTTTGGCAGGGAATGGGGAAAAAGTGTATACGCTATTGTATTGCTTATGGTCTGGTTTGGGCTTTTATATACATTTCCATTATATTGCCAAATTCATATACGGCGCTGCTGGCGATGTTAGGTGCTATGGGTAGAAAAGTAGTGCCTACTATTATGTTTGCTTCAAGTATCATTGCCAGTACTAAAGTAGGAAAACTAATTGCTGCCTTACAGCAAATTAATTTTCCCAGAGGTATCACGATTGCTTTGGCTGTTGGGCTACGGTTTTTCCCAACATTAAAAGAAGAGGGTGGTATTGTTGTTAATTCAATGAAAATGAGAGGTCTAAGCACTAATTTGATTAGTGTATTACGTCATCCTGTTTTGGTAATCGAGAATATATTAGTGCCTATTATGATGCGAATAACCATTATTGCTGACGAATTAGCCATTTCATCAATGACAAGAGGTATTGATTCAGAGCAAAAAAGAACCTCTTATTATGAACTAAAATTTAGTATGATAGATGCGTTTATTATTTTTGTGTTTACTTCGTTGGCATTTTTGGCTTTGTTAGGGGTGTATTGATATGGTGAGGTTATTAATAAATGAGTTTAGTTATGAAAGTACAAACAGGATTGAGCTAAGAAATATCCATATAACATTTGCCAAAGGCAGTTGTGTTGTTATTACAGGTAAGAGCGGATGCGGAAAATCTACCTTGCTTAGACTCATTAACAGACTAATTCCAAATTACTATAAAGGGACACTGAACGGATCTATAAGTATTAATGGCAAAAATATTAACGAATATAGTAACGATGAGCTGGTTGCTAAAGTGGGCTGTGTTTTTCAAAACCCAAGTAGTCAATTCTTCAATGTGGATACTGAGAGCGAAATAGCTTTTGGTTGTGAGAATTTGGGTATTAGCAGAGAAAAAATAGCCAGGCGTGTGTTAGGCACTGCTGAAATCTTAGGGATAAATCATCTTTTAAATAGAAGTATTTTTTCACTTTCCGGGGGAGAAAAACAGCTGATCGCCATCGCCTCAATCTATGCCATGGGAGTTGAAATATTCCTGATGGATGAACCGTCAGCAAATCTAGACAAAATAGCAACAAAACAGTTGCAGAGAGTTATTGGCATACTTAAAGACCAGGGAAAAACAGTAATAATTGCTGAGCATCGATTACATTACTTAAAAGAGCATGTAGATAGATTACTCATTATTGAGGATGGAAATATCAAAGAAGACTTGAAAAGGAAAGAGATAATTAGTTTATCTACCAAAGAGCTTCATGCTAAAGGACTTAGAGCACTAAATCTTGAGCAGATAAGGCCTGCAGAAGCAGCTGTTACAGCTGACAAAAGTATTTTGGTTGAAAACTTAACTGTAGGCTATAAAAATGGTCCTCCAGTATTTACTGGTTTGTATCAGTGCTTTGGGCGGGGCATTATAAATGGCATTGTCGGGCGCAATGGGTGTGGTAAAACGACCTTCATAAAATGTCTTTGTGGCATGCTTAAAGAAGACAAAGGATATATCTCTATCAGTGGTAAACGGTATTCGTACAAAAAACGGTTAGGAAAGATTTATATGGTACTTCAGAATACGACGTCACAGCTCTTCGCCGATAGTGTTCTAGGAGAATTGATATTGGCAAGTAGAACCAGTGAGAGTGATTGTGCTTATAGTCATGATGAGGTATTGAAGATGTTAGGTCTTCAGCATCTTGAGCAACGACATCCGATGAGTCTTTCAGGTGGTGAAAAGCAGCGACTTGCTGTAGCTGTAGGAATTGTCCAAAATTCAGAAGTTATTGTATTGGATGAGCCTACCAGCGGCCTTGATTACAACAATATGTTAATCGTAAAAAAGGTACTTAAAATTTTAAAAAATAAAGATAAATATATCATAGTTATCACCCATGATCAGGAATTTTTAACTACCGTCTGCGAAAGAGTTATAGAACTATAACTCACAACAACTAATAAGTTACTAGCTCTTACATTGAAGGTAACGAGCAATTAAGAATGAGAGGAATTAACATGAAAGACACTACTATTATAGAGAAGTTAAAAGGAAGAGATTTTATTATTATTGGCATCTTTGGACTGCTATTTATGATTGTTGAGGTAATTGCTGCTTTTGGTGTTTTAATAGCTCCTGCTGCTTTTGCTTTTACATTTGCTATTGCAGCAATACCATGTGGCATCATCTTTATGTACATTATCGCCAAGGTTCCTAAACGATGGGTTATAGCATCTGTTATAGCATTGTGCTCTATCTTGTATTTCTTAGTAGGTACATATGGTATATGGACACCTCTATTTGGGGTAACAGGTGGTTTAATTGCAGATTTTATAGCCAGAACAGGTCAGTATAAAAAGTTTTCTAAAAATACTGTGGCTTTTATTGTTGTTCTTACCTTTCAATGGTTGGGTTTTATGTATCCAATAATTTTAACTACAGAGCAATATATTCAAACTGCTGTTGCTGGCGGGCAAAATGAAGCAACACTCATGATTATGATTAATTATATTAAAGGCTTTGGTTTTACAGCTGGACTAATTACCACAGTTGTCATGGCCTTAGTTGGTGCTTATATTGGTAGAACCGTACTTAAGAAACACTTCCAGAAGGCTGGCATTGTGTAATGGCTAAAAGTAAGCAGAATAAAAAGGGACTTTGGGCTATTACAAAACCTGTTAATAAATATATAACAGGGTCAATGCTGCTGGCGATGCTTCAAGGAGTATTAATGATTTTAGGAATAGTGCTATTAGCAAATATTATTGGCATTATTCTTGAAGGAGAGCTTCAACTACTTGGCTTAAGCTTGAATTTCAGGCAGTCTTTTTGGCTTTTTACTGCTGTAATTATCATTACCTTCATTATCCGTTATTACAGCTTTATTTTTTCACATCTTGGTGCATTTAAACTGGAAACCATCTTAAGGAAGAATCTGACAAGTCGTTTGGCCGAGGTGCCTTTAGGCTATGTGATTACCACAGGTACTGGGTCGTTAAAGAAAGTTATATTAGACGATATTAAGAGCCTGCACATCTTTGTGGCAGATAGTATCCCCATGATAGGGAAAAGTGCCATAACCCCAATTATATCTTTAATAATAATGTTTGCTATTGACTGGCGAATAGCTTTGGTGGCTATTGGGGTGCTCATTTTAGGTGTCATTCTGATGTATTCAGCAACAAAAGATGATGCCGAGCATAGACAGAAATATGAGCAGAGCCAGGCAGGTATTAATAAAGCAGTTATTGAGTTTGTGCAGGCCATGCCTGTTGTCAGAATCTTTGATGATGGAAGTACTTCTTCTAAACGATATAACGCAGCTCTTGAACGATACAAACATTACACAAAAACCTGGATTAATCTCACGGCCATTCCTGGCAAGATTGCCTTGATTATTTTGAGTCCCCTGCCAACATTATTAGCTGTCACAGGAGTCAGCATATTACTTGTTCTTAGTAATCAGCTCAGCTTATCGGGTTTTATAGCAGCTGTTATGATCAGTACTGGTCTGGCCGAGGTTCTAATGCCGCTAATGTGGTTTAATAAAGCACTAAAGAAAGCCCACGCCTCGGCAGTGCGAATTCATGAAACAAATGAATTGCCAGTTCTTGCCAAACCAAAGGTCGCCAAGGTTCCCAGTAGCTATGATATTACCTTTAAGAATGTTTCTTTTAGCTATAATAATAACCATATTCAAGCCCTAAAAAATGTAAATTTTACTGTATCTGAAAAAACAACAGCTGCTCTCGTTGGCCCAAGTGGTGCGGGAAAAAGTACAGTAGCCAGATTAATCCCCAGATTCTGGGATGTCACAGAGGGAGCTATTTGCCTGGGTGGCGTTGATATCAGAGATATGGACACCAATATACTAATGGATACAGTTTCCTTTGTTTTTCAAGAGGCCTTTCTGTTCAATGATACTTTAGCGGCAAATATTAGGATTGCCAAGATGAATGCCGCAGATGATGAAATTATTAAGGCAGCTAAAGCTGCGCAAATTCATGATTTTATTATGGGCTTGCCTGATGGCTATGAAACGATGGCCGGTGATAGAGGGGTTAATTTGTCGGGAGGGCAAAAGCAAAGGATTACCATAGCCAGAGCAATGCTCAGAGATACTCCTGTTATTGTCCTTGACGAGGCAACAGCCTTTGCAGATCCTGAAAATGAAGAGGAAATAGTTAAAGCACTTGCTAATCTTATGAGAGATAAGACGGTTATTGTTATTGCTCATAAGCTGGCCACGATTAAGGATGTAGATCAGATAATTGCTTTTGAAAAAGGGGAAGCAAAAGAATTTGGTACCCATGATGAATTACTCGCTTTAGGTGGCACCTATGCCAGCTTATGGAGAAACTATACCCTGGCCCAAAACTGGAATGTACATCATAAAGGAGTGCAGGATGAAAAAGAAAATGTATACACCTCTGAAGCAGCTTTATCAACTTACTGTTAAGGCAACTGGAGAGAAAAAAGAGCTCTTTTTACGATCACTAAGATTATTTGTCATAGCTTATATCGCCCAGGGAGTTGTCTTTGCCCTGTTTTATCCGCTGCTCCAACAGTTGTTTTCACCTAACCCTAACCAACAACAGGTGATGATTATTACAGGAGTTATGATAAGTATGGGGGGTGTTTCATTAGTAGCAAAATGGATTGCCCATGGCTTTGACTTTTCGGGTAACATTGTAGACATTGCCCATAATTTAAGAACGAGATTAGGCCAAAGCCTGAGAGAAATGCCCCTTGAAACCCTGACAGCCTTTAAGACAGGTGAACTAAATGCCGTATTCTCAAATAATGTTGAGGAATCAGTTATAGCGTTGGGCATAGTTGCCTCTATGATTATCGAGCTGATTTTTGTACCACTGACAATTACGGTAGTAACCATCTTTATAGATTGGCGGCTGGCCTTGCTGATGATGATCATGTTTCCGCTGGCCTTACCTCTGTATCATAAAATCAGAAACATCAATGTTTCTGAAAAGACAGCTTTTAGTAAGGCCAATGCCCAATTAGAGGCTGGTATCATTGAATATATCCAAGGCCTGCCGGTACTTAGAGCAGTAAACCGGACTGGAGCTAATGAACAAAAACTGCAATCATCGATTGATGACGTCAGACGTATTCAAGTAGCTGGCTTAAGTAGAACCCAGTTACCTTATGCTGTTCTGGGTTTAATGATCGAAGGAGTTCTGTTGCTGTTATTGTTCTTTGGAGCCTCCTTTGTTTTGGGAAATAGTTTGCAATTTCTTACTCTCGCAGCGTGCTTACTGATAGTAGCGAGATTAGTTGAACCAATGTCCTTATTTGTAGCGGTTATTAATGTATTTGAGATGACAGATGTAGCCTTAAATAACATAAATAATATTTTAAATATTAAACCTCTTAAAACTTTGATGCCATTAGAATATGCTCGAGGCCATGAAATCAGCTTTGATAATGTTGATTTCAGTTATGCAGGACAAAAGCATAGAACTATTAAAGATGCTAGTTTTCAAATAAGGGAAAAAAGTATGACTGCCATTGTGGGGCATTCCGGATGCGGAAAAACTACCTTAACAAAATTATTGATGCGTTATGCAGATATTCAAAAAGGAAGCATTCGCATAGGTGGTGCTGATATTCGTCATATGTCTCAAATAGAGTTGATGAAACGTATCTCAGTTGTTTTTCAGGACGTTTATTTGTTTGATGATACAGTGATCAATAATATTCGGATGGATAATCATCATGCTACTCATGATGAAGTTGCTGCGGCTGTTAAGGCTGCTCATTGTGACGATTTTATCAATAGACTGCCTGCAGGATATGATACGGTAATTGGCGATATTGGTGGTACCCTCTCTGGTGGAGAACGTCAGAGAATCAGTATTGCCAGAGCTATCCTGAAGCAGGCTCCCATTGTTATTCTGGATGAACCTACAGCAGCACTTGATACAGAGAGCGAAGTATTGGTTCAACAGGCTATTGATAGACTGGTAAAAGACAAAACTGTCATCGTCATAGCCCACAGATTATCGACTATTGTCGGCGCTGATCAGATTATGGTTATGGACAATGGGAGGATTATAGAAGAAGGAAAGCATCATCAGTTAATCGCTCTCAAAGGAAAGTATTATGAAATGTGGGCAGCCCAACAGCGGGTGAAGCCCTGGTCAGTTTAGGCGTAGTTTAGCTAAAAGATTTATTTTAACCAAGTTGCTGAAGATAAAAGGAAGGGAAGACGGCAGATGCTTGAAAAACAAAAGCAATCTCAGATGATTTTAAACGATAACTTGTGGAAGGTAATGATTAAGTTATCAATACCAGCTGTTATAGGTATGCTTTTGCATGGTCTAAATACAGTTTTTGATGCAATTTTTGTCGGTAATTTTGTGGGAGAGACAGCCTTAAGTGGGGTTTCTCTAGCTTATCCTTTAACTCAAATTGCCATTGGATTTGGGTCGATGATAGGTGGTGGCGCAGGTGCCTATTTAAGTATTGCGATAGGCAAAAAGGAAGAAAGAGTACAATCCAGAATATTAGGAAATGTAAATTTTGTAGGAATCATTTCAACTATTGCTTTAATGATAGGTTTGTTCTTAACGGCCAGATCCTTATTAAGCTTCATGGGCGGTACCGGTGAAGTCCTGGAGATTGGCCTTTCATATTTCAGGATTACCATCTGGGGAGCTTTAGTTTGGGTATTTGCTTTAGCCTATAACCTGGTAATCAGAGCCGAAGGTAAAATGGCTAAAGCTGCTCTGATTATGGGAACGGGTTTGGTCATAAATATTATCGCCAATTATATTTTCATGGGGATACTTGATTTTGGTGTTGAGGGTGCCGCCTGGGGAACCAATATTGGGATGACAGCCTATACGCTCTTCTCTATATTTTATTTTAAGAGTAATAAACCATCTTTTAAAGCCAATCTAGCTGCTATTTATCGAGATAAGAAAGTGATTAAGAAAATTTTCTCTTTGGGGATGCCTTCATTGATTATGAGTATTATGTCCATTATTCAGGGAGTAGTAATCCTAAATGCCATTGGAGCAGTTGGCAATGACTATGATCTGGCTTTTTATGGAGTGTCATTCAGAATATATATGTTTATGATGACTCCCTTAATTGCTTTAATGCGCTCCTTGCAGCCAACAGTGGGCATTAATTATGGGGCTAAAAATTATGATAGGGTTGTTAGGGGCACAAAAATTTATATTCTGGGTTCTATTATCCTTATCTTGCCGCTATGGTTATTAGCCATGGTTAATCCTCGGGCCATACTTGGACTAATGCTGACTGGCAGCATATCTGATGCCTATATTCTAAACTTTAGAATATTTATTTCCGTTATTCCTTTGCTTTCAATCACGATGAACGGCATGTCTTATTTTCCGTCAATTAGTAAGGGTAAAACAGCATCTTTTGTGGCAATATTAAGACAAGTCATCTTATATATTCCGGGCATGATTTTATTGCCCAGACTTTTTGGCTTGAGATTTGTTTATCTGGGGTCATTTCTAATTGATGTACTCGTAACAATTATTGTAGCGGCAATACTAATCAAATCTTTTACTAGTCTGAGAAAAGAGGCTGCACCATTGCCAGATGTACTTGGTAATGAGGAAACAATCCTGGCTAATAAAAGTTTGAGTTAAACAATTGTTTCTTTTTCATCTTGGGATGTTGTGTTTTTACTACCGGCTATTGGCTATACGTTTATGAAAGAATCAGTATATATCTGTTTTATATTTTACTGCCTTTCCTTAACTTAATGACATTGGTGGTGGGCCGGGCCTTGTGTCCACCATTTAAGAATTTTTGTTTTCTTACCACGCTAATAGCTATTAGTAATCTCTTCTAGACACATATTGAAAGACAGCAAAATAGAAGAGTAAGTAAAATCCTGATACATAAAATAAAGTATCTATTTCAATACTATGCTCTATTCTCAATGGATGACAAATGATTAGGTTAAGAGCAATTAGTACTTCAGCTATAGTTATAAAATTATAATTTACTTGGCTTTTTAACTTATCAATATTAACGAGAAGAATTAAAACCATCACTGGAATAAAATAATTAAGGATATAATCAATAATTGAATCACTGATAGTGTCATACATAACTCTTAAGGTATGAACTAACATCATAATCATTAAAGTAAAAGAGCATCTTATAACAATATTTTTTACTCTGGATAAATTGCCAGAACTGTCCATAATAAAACCTTTCCCTGAAAACTGATTAAGTGGTACTATATAAACACATGATAGAAATGATTACATAATAATATTATTATAATGATTACAGGGGGAGGTTTCTAGTTATTATAGAATATAAAACACTGATCCAATATTTAAAAAAAGCCATAATAGTATTTATTCTTGTCTTAGTAGTAAATGAGATAGGTATAATTGACTTACATCTCTATCAAAGCAATTCATCAATTGCCAGTGGCTACTCTACATTGAATCTTGAAGATAAGTCTTATATTCTTACAGTATTTAAGGGGAGTGAAGTTATTGACAAAATAGAGCATCTTAGGGCAGATGAAGAGCCAGTTAATATTGATGTTTATATCACTAAACTAAAACATTCAGGAAATTACTTTTTTCCACTTTATAAAAACTATACTGTCGATTTTGAGTATGAATATCAACACTCATGGGGTAAAGGAAGTGCTGGCGGATCAATAAACAGACAAATTACAGGATTATCATCAATCAGGTATGTGAAGCATACTTCAATGCAAATTGTTTTAAACGAGATAAGCAAGATAGTTGGGAAATAATCAGATTCTAAACTCTTAAATACTATAGTTTTTTTTAGAGTTCTTTTTTACCTGGGGTTATAAAAGTGTTGACAATAGCTTAAACCATTGATATGATTGCCATGACTGTGATTATTAAATTGGTCACAGATTTTTTTAGCTTGCTGTATGACTGAGAATTAGATTTGGGTCATAGCATGGTTTTGCATTTTTAGCTATCGCTAAAGCTTGGTGCTTAATCATATACTTTTTACAAGCTGTATGAGAAGCAATAATTCCTTATAAGTAACTGATTGAACGAGGAAAACAATTCTCTTCATCTTAATCAAACAAATCTAGTAAAGAATAATATTAGATTAAATATAACTACTGTTGCAAAGGAGAAAGAATAATGGTAAGACCATTTACAGATAATGAGAAAGCTGAAATCAAACAAAAAATGGTGGTTCTTGCTGCAGAGCTTTTTAAAGAGCAACCCTTTAAAGACGTAAAAGTGAGTGATATAACCCAAAAGTTAGGAATAGCCAAGGGCAGTTTCTATAATTTTTTTAGCTCAAAAGAGTCACTTCTGCTTGCAGTATTAGCAGATATCGAGAAGGACTTTCATCAAAAGATTCTTTCGCTCATGAGTGCTGAGAAAGACAAAAAAAATTTTTTAATTAAAATTATGCAGTATTATGCCACTGAGTGTCGTAATAATGAGCTATTTAAAATAATCTTCAATAACGAAGCATTGCAATCACTGCTTAAAAAAATTCCTGAGGAGCAAAAGGTTGAAATGTTTAAGGCCGATGAGGAGTTACTGATTAAGTTAGTCAGTAATGAATTACAGTTAAAGGTTCCTATAGAAGTAGCTGTTGATATGTTAAGGGCTGTTTTTTATTTACAATCTATAACTAATGACCTTCAATGTGATATCGATACTTATAACTATCATCTGATATCTGCAGTTGTCAATGAAATTTTTGAGTAGGGGGATGGAATATGAATGCCATTGAGATGAAAGGCTTAACTAAATACTATGGCAAAACTCTAGGGGCAAAAAACCTTAATCTGAATATACCTCAAGGGAGCTTTTATGGCTTTATCGGTCCCAATGGGGCTGGTAAGTCAACAACTTTAAGGATGCTGTTGAATATCATTTTTCCCAGCCGAGGTCAGGCTAAAATATTAGGGAAGGATATCGTCAAAGATGCCTTTGATATTAAGCATTTTGTGGGCTACCTGCCATCTGAGATAAATCTCTATCAAGATTTAAAAGTATCTGAAATGCTAGCACAGGCCATTAGCTTTTATCAGAATTCAAGGTGGCAAGATAAAGCTATTATGGCAGATTGGGCTAACTGCATTTATAGTTTAGAGAGAGGGCAGCGCAAGAAAGCGATGCATGATAAGGTCAATCATATTGTCAATACTTTACAACTAGATATTAATAAAAAGATAGGCGACCTATCGTTTGGTAATACCAAAAAAATGGGTATTACTCTCAGTATGCTACACAGCCCTAAAATATTGATTCTAGACGAACCGACTGGAGGACTAGACCCCTTAATGCAAGATAAATACTTTGAGCTGCTAAATGAAGAGCATAAGCAGGGTTGTACTATTTTCTTTTCTTCCCATATTCTAAATGAAGTCGAAAAGGTCTGTGATATGGTAGCCATCATTAAAAATGGCGAGATAATCAGAGCTGAAGGTATTGAGGTGTTAAAACAAAAGAGCCTAAAGCAAGTCAGCCTGTGGATAAGCAGCTCCGATATCAATAATCTCTTAAATAGCTTTGGCTTAACTGAAACAGCTGAGGATGTCAATATTACCAAGGCCTATGATGATATCAGTAAGCTGACTTTTAAAAATGCGGGGCAGGTAAATATCTTGATAAGCAAACTAAGCAATTTTAATGTTCAGAACTTAACCATAAATGAGCCAACACTAGAGGACATTTTTAAACACTATTATATGTAGGGAGGGTAATGATGAAAAACCAATTTTTTATTGAGCTGAAAATGAACTATAAAAAAATAATAATACCAACCTTAATTATGGCCGGGCTGGTTTTTGGCAGTATGTTTTTCTTTCCAACAGTTGCCGATAATATGGGGGTTTTGGAAGACTTTCTGCAGGTAGGATTGATGAGAAATGTATTGTCTGTATTTGGGATTAACGCGGCCTCCTTTGGATCGCTGTTGGGGTTCTATTCAGCTTATGCCTCGATGTGGATTATGTTGATCGGGGCCATATTCTTCAGTTATTTTAGTGCAGAAATGACCGCAAAAGAGGAAAAGCGGGGCACAATTGAATACCTGCTGGCCCGGCCTACCAGCCGATCTGAAATATATGCAGCTAAATATTTTACGCTGATCATCTTAATAATCGGATATATGATAGTAATAGGAATAATAGGTTATGGCTCATTGGAACTGCAGAAAAGCGCTGCGCCATACCAATTGGATATGACCAAGCATAGCCCGGCTTTTGAAAAGAATGTTTTAGATAATTCCGCCACAATCTCTTCCTGGTTAGATCCTGTAGAATCAGATTTCAATCAGTTTACCTATTCTATGCTGTTATCAGAATATCAGGCAAATGAGCAGGAGATCAAAGACAGCGGTATTCAACAGCAGGACATAGATGAAATTTTGCAAAATCTGCAGGAGTCCCCAGAGGGTTTTTTTGAACAGATGAAACAGAATCCGCGCAAGTATATGGATATGTTTAACATTCAGGAGCTAAGTGAAGAGGAGTTTATCAAAGAGCTCAATGATTCTGAGCAAATGTTTAAGGAACTTAAAATCGACTTTCTGTCTTCGAATAACCAGGTGAAGGATTACTACAGCATGTCACCAAGCTATTTCTTAAGCAAAATCAAAAATAAAAACAAGGTAGTAGAATTAAACACTCTGCTAAATGGGGCGGCAATTGAGACAGGCATATTTTCCAAATATGATATCACTAAGTACCTTACTCTCACTATGAATATGTTCTTAATTATTATTGTCTTGGCCAGCTTGAGTTTTGCATTTTCTGCACTGATGAAGGGTGATTTCAGTGCTGCACAAGTGGCAATGATAACTATATTAATAATGTATTTCATCAACTCCTTTGCCGGGATATCAGCAAAAACAGAGTTTCTAAAACGTCTAACTCCTTTTGGTTATATCAATACAAATGTTGCTGACCCTAACTATGGATTTGAGTTGTCTAATGTTATGATATTGATTAGTATTTGCTTGTTAGCATACATTGTTGGTTTGATCAGATATCGCAAAAAGAATTTTAGTTAATAATTTAGAATGTTGGCGTAAATAAAGTTCAATTAATTCAATAAAATAGTAATTCCCATACCCTCTATAAAATAACATCATATTAGGGGGTATCACTAATGAATTTAGATCTGTTTGCTGACAAACTTCCTATTCCGCAGGTATTAAAACCCAGGCGTAAAAAACAGGGCGTTCCCTATTATATAGTAAGAATGCAGCAGTTTAAGCATAGTTTTCACAGCAGCATGCCTCAGACAACTACCTGGGGATTTGAAGGCAGTTATCCCGGACCGGTAATTGAGGTTAGGCCCAATCAGAAGATAAAAGTGAAGTGGGTTAATCACCTGCCCGTCAAACATCTATTGCCGGTAGATACTACGATTCATGGAGCAGAGCCCAATGTCCCACGGGTAAGGACGGTTATTCACTTACACGGGGCTGTAGTTCGTCCGGAAAGCGATGGCTACCCGGATGCCTGGTTTACCAGAGGATATCGGGTGGTGGGTCCAAAATTCGAAAGAAAAATTTATGACTACCCCAATCTTCAGCGCCCGACAACACTATGGTACCATGCCCATGCGATAGGTATTACCCGGCTCAATGTGTATGCCGGCCTGGCCGGCGTTTACTTAATTCGTGATCCGTTGGAATACAGGCTTAATCTACCCAGAAGAGCATATGACATTGTCCTATTTATCTCAGATAAATCCTTTAACGATGACGGTTCTCTGTATTACCCCAGTCAAACTGATCCCCCGACCCCAGGGGTTAATCCTTCCATAGTATCAGACTTTTTTGGTGATACGATCTTAGTAAATGGCAAGGTATGGCCCTACTTAGAGGTCGAACCCAGAAAATATAGATTTAGAATTATTAATGGCTCTAATTCTCGGTTCTATAACATGAAACTCTCTTCTGGGCAGCCTTTTTATCAAATAGGCAGCGATGGTGGTCTGTTAGAGGCTCCTGTTGTGGTCAATCAGCTGCTCCTGTCGCCTGCCGAGAGGGCTGAGGTTGTTTTAGACTTTTGTCCATATATGGGTGATCAAATAACCTTAACCAATGACGCCCCCGCTTCTTACCCCAATGGCAGTCCAGTTGACCCCAATACAACTGGCCAGATCATGCAGTTTAGAGTCAATCAGCCTTTAGCTGGTCCCGATTACAGCGAAATTCCTGCCAGGCTGAGCAAGATTAAACCCTTGAGGGCAGCACAGGCTAACGTTAACAGAAATCTGACTCTTGACCGGCAGACAGACAGGTTTGGCCGGTCATTCTTGCTGCTTAACAACACCAGGTGGACAGATCCCATTTCTATCAAGCCGCGGTTATGGGATACAGAGGTGTGGACATTGATTAATCGTACCAATGCTACCCACCCTATTCATATCCATTTGGTTAATTTTCAAATACTAGACAGGCAACCTTTCGATTTAGACTACTTCAATAAAACCAATAAAATTAAAGCTACTGGTTTAGCAATACCACCTGATCCCAATGAACGAGGTTGGAAAGATACAGTAAGAGCTAATCCCGGTGAAATTACAAGAATAATAATGAAGTTTGAACCCTTCAGTGGCCTATACCCTTGGCATTGCCATATACTCGAGCATGAAGATCATGAAATGATGCTGCCTTTTGAAATTCAGCCTTACTAACTCAACTATGGTATTATAATTAGGGCTTATTGAATGAGTCTGAGTTCTTCAGTAAGCCCTGATTACAGTCATAACCAAAAGCACTGGGTTATGACTATATATAGGAGACAGTAACATGAAAATAAGCATTTTATATGGCAGTCTGCGAGATAACAGTAATACTAAGAAGTTGTTGCTTCCGTTTATGGATGAATTAAAAAGGCATAAAGCGGAGTTAGATTTTATTACTGTGAAAAATTTGCATATTGAGCCATGTACAGCGTGCTGGGTGTGCCAGGATATTTTTAGTAAACCAGGTTGTCCGAAGAATGATGACATGAATCTTATCTATGACTCTGTTCAAAAGGCAGACTGTATAGTGTTTGCTTCTCCAGTATATTCCTGGTACTGCACCCCTCCTTTTAAGGCGGTTATGGATAGGCTAGTGTACGGCATGAACAAGTACTATGGTAAGGAACCAGGGCCCTGTTTATGGAAGAATAAAAAGTTGGCGCTGATAACAACCTGCGGCTATGAAATTGAGGCTGGAGCAGGGGTGTTTGAAGAGGGGGTAAGGAGATATGCTAAACACTCCAATCTGCATTATTTAGGAATGCTGGCAGTACGTGATATAGAGAGCAAAACAGCATTTACTAATGATAAAACTGTGAAGCTGGCAAAACAATTTGCCAATAAGGTTATCAGTTCACTGGAATAATAATAATATCAATAGCGGGTTCTTCCCGCCTTTTTTTGTGCATGCTATTTTTTTTATTTAAGGCTATTGACAAATAATCTAAAACTCATTAAACTATAAGCACTATATATGTTATTAACATATAAATGTAAAAAACATATATATGTAATAAACAGCTAAACTATTATGCAAGGAAGTGCCAATATGAATGGGTCAGTTGTCTATGCTATTGCTGCTATTTGCCTTATAGTATCTTTTATCAAAAGCCGTGAAAAAACCAGGCTTGGTGTTAAAAAGGCTCTAAAATCTATCGTTAAGCTTGTTCCAGTTTTATTACCGATGATGATAATCATTGGCGCAGTTTTATCCTTAGTAGATGCTCAATTTATTTCCAGGGTATTTGGTAATAGCTCGGGCATTTATGGTGTGATACTGGGGTTAGCCCTGGGCGCTGTAGCTTTTATTCCCAGCTTTGTTGCCTTTCCTTTAGGGGCAAATTTACTGCAGTATGGAGCTGGCTATCCTCAGGTTGCAGGATTTATTTCATCACTGATGGCAGTTGGTTTTATTAGTTTTGGGGTTGAAAGCAGATTTTTTGGTGCAAAAACAGCTCTTATTCGTAATCTGCTGGGCCTGCTTGCTTGTATTGTATTTGTGATATTAGTTTGGGGGTTAATGAAATGAATACGGTTAAAAAATATAAATGGACGATAATATCTGTTTTAATTATCTTGGCGATCTATTTAGTGAATAGTTCCAAAGGCCTGATGGCAGTTACTTTAACAGTAAATAATTTTAAGACAATGTTAAGTGTACTGCCCCCAATTTTTATTATTATTGGGCTTTTGGATGTTTGGGTGCCTCGAGAAACCATGATAAAGTACATGGGTGATAAATCTGGAATATTAGGGGGCATTTTAGCCGTATTAATGGGTGCGTTTGGGGCAGGGCCATTATATGTGGCGTTTCCGGTAGCTGCGCTATTGCTTAAAAAGGGCGCTCGCCTGGCCAATGTATTTTTATTTCTATGCATCTGGTCGAGTATGAAACTGCCGCTTCTAATGTATGAGTGGGCCTCATTAGGGGGCAGATTCACTACTATCCATATCATAAGCAGTTTAGCTGTGTATGTTTTAGGCAGTTTATTAATGGAACGCTTGTTGAGTAGCAAAGCCAGGGATATTATCTATTCTAATATTGAGCTGGTATAATGGGAACAGCCGCAGATCAAGTACAGCATCATTTTGCTGATAACATTGTGATGAGCAAGCTGCTGGTTGAGGTGGCGGGTTCAGGGCTAAGGGAGGGATAATAGTTGAAAAAACTGAAACGCGGCCGGCATGCGCCGGCATTTGTTCTGTTGATCATCGCCCAGAAACCTGCTTACGGGCTGGAAATACTGTCAAAGTTAAATGAAGGCATTGCTGAGAATAATCTGGACACTGCAGTTATTTACCGATCGCTCAAGTCCTTAGAAGCTGATGGCAGAGTAGCTTCAGAGTGGGTGGAGAGTGAATCTGGAGCCCCTAAAAAGGTCTACCACATTACTGAATCAGGATTAAAACTGTTGGACAAATATAGCTCTGAGATTGAAATTAGTATTAAACATTTAAACTATTTTATGGAGATGTATCGAGAACTGAGGGGCAGAGGAAAATAAAAAGTCATATTTTCGATAAGTACAGAAAATATGACTTTACATGCTTAAATAATCTTTGGGCATAACTGGTCTTATCTAAGCACCGTCTACTAACCACATTATATCGGCTTTTAGCTGTGTTCTATGTTAAATTTAATTAAACTTTTGTTTAAATATTTTTAATTGTTGATTTCTCAGCTCCATCTTGACCTCAGCTATGGCTGCTGTAGATTCCCGATGGGAGATAAGAATAACTGTTTGCTGCTGACAGGACTCCTGAATAGACTTTAGTATCTGTGCTTCATTGAGGGTATCCAGATTGCTGGTTGGCTCATCTAAAATAAAGATAGGTGCGCTATGCAGAAATGCTCTGGCCAGACCGATTCTTTGCCTTTCTCCAGAGGACAGCTTGCCGCCTAGTTCACCTATTTTAGTTTGATAGCCTTCTGGCAATGATTCTATAAAAGTGCTAACGGCGGCCTTTTGGGCCGCAAGCTCCACCTCGTGCCTGGAAGCAGTAAGCTTGCCTATTTTAATATTTTCTTCAATAGTTTCGTTAAAAAGGCAGGTCTGCTGAGCTACCAGAGACTGGCTTTTCCTTAAGCTTTTGGTGGCAATTGTTTTAAGCGACTGATTACCGAGTAGAATTGCACCTTTTTGAGGGTCCCAAAATCTCATTAATAACTTTATCAGAGTACTTTTACCGCTGCCGCTTGGGCCAATGATAGCCAGCTTATCTCCTTTTTTAATCTCAAGCTGAATATCCTTTACTACCTCAATCTCCCGATTTTCGTAAGAAAAGCTGACATTTTGATAAGCAATGTCATGATTGGGAAGCAGTGTATGGCCATCTACCTCATTAATTACCGGCTGCTCATCCAAAATATCAAATATTCTTTGAGCACAGGCAAAGGTATGAACCAGGGTATTTGCTAAATTACTCAAGGCTGTAACCGGGCCAAAAGATGAGGCCAGGATTACGACTGCCAGGACATACTCTCCTACATTTAATGTTCCAAGTCTGTAGAAATATGCCCCCGTTGTGGCCAGCGCCAAAATGGCGATCATAATCATTAAATCTGTCCAGGCCTTTACTGTTCCTTCGTGCATTTTGATTTGGCTCAGCTTTTCATTCAGTGTTTTTGAGTTACTGTTTATTTGCTCTAAACGTCGGTTCTCATTTCGAAACAGCAGGATTTCTCGCAGGCCTCTCAAAGAGTCGAGCAGAAATGAATTTGTTCTGCCAAATTCCTGTCGATACTCCATTCCGGGTTTTCTGCCATATCGGGAGGAAACTTGGGGAATAACCAGGCCGATAATAAGGTAAAACACTATGGCCAGGATTCCAAAATAATAATTGATTTTGGCCAGCACCAGGGCAATAATTAAAGAGAAAATGAAGGCAATAGCAACAGGAGCAATTGTATGGGCGTAAAAAACCTCCAGCAGTTCAATATCTGAGGTTATAATGCTGACTAAATTCCCTTTTTGCTTCATCTCAAGTTTTGCGGGCGCCAGTTTTCTGAGAGCCTGAAAAACTTTATCCCTTAAAATGGCCAATATTTTAAATGCGATATAATGTCCTGATAACTGTTCTCCGTAACGTAGAAAACCACGTAAAACTGCAGCTGTAATCATGAGCGTCAGGGCGGTTTGAAAGTTTAACATTATCTGGTCAGTTAGTAGCGCAGACAAAGCTAAAGCCCCGGCTGCAGGAATAGCAATCGCTGCCAAAGAGCCGAGTACACCCAGCACAATGGTTAGCAACATCATTGGAGTCAGGGATTTAAGCTCCACAATGAGCCTTTTCATAATTTTTAATCCTGATTGTTTTTTCATGTTTATTTCCTTATATTTTCTAAGGCCTGCTGTTCCAGCCAGAGTTGGGCGTAGACGCCGCCATTACTCAACAGGCTTTGATGGTTGCCGCTTTCTGCTATCGAACCCTTGTCCAGGACATATATCTGGTCGGCACTGGCAATACTTCTCAATCTGTGGGTAATGGCCAAAATTGTTTTCTTACCAACTAAATCTTGAATGGCCTGCCAAATCTGACTCTCGCTTTCGATGTCAATATTGGAAGTCGCCTCATCGAAAATAATAAAATCCCTGTCAGCAAGCAAAACTCTGGCCAGTGCTAAACGCTGCCGCTGTCCTCCTGACAATAAACAACCGCCTTCACCCACCTCAGTATCCATTTTATCGGGTAATTTTTCTACAAATTCAGCTAATCTGGCATGTTGTAAGGCCCTGGCCAGTTCAGTTTGGGTAGCATCGGCTTTGGCCATTAACAGGTTATTTAAAATAGTACCTCCAAAGATATAGCTGTTAGCAGCCAGCAGACTGATTTTTTCAGCTAAGACAGTCGGTGCCAGGTCAGCAATATCCCGATTATGGAATCTTATCTCTCCTCGTTCGGCCCGATAAAATTTGAGTATTAAAGCGGCAATGGTGCTTTTACCGCTGCCACTTGGGCCTACCAGCGCCGTAAAGCTACCTTTATTGATTGTTAAGTTAATGTCCCTTAAAACCTCTCGCTGTTGATCGTATGTGAAAAACACCTGTTGCATTGTCATTAACACAGAGGTGGGTACTGGCAAAGACATCTCTAAATTGCTGTTGGGCTCTTTTAAATCCAGCAGTCTGAAAATATGATCACTGGCAGCGATGCCACTCATGGCGACATGAAAGAATGAGCCCAATAAACGCAAGGGCAGAAAAAATTCAGCCGACAACAGGATGATGACCAGCAAAGCGCCTGGGGAGATTAAGCCGGCTTTAAACTCCAACAGAGCAAAAACTATACCTGCAGCTGCTCCTCCGTAAGCTATTAAATCCATTACATTGATAGAATTCAGCTGCATCGACAGCACTTTCATGGTAGCTTTACGAAAGTTCTCAGCTTGATCATTCATTTTTTGCTGCCTGTGGTGGTCAATATCATAAACCTTGAGGGTCGTCAGCCCCTGGAGGTTTTCCAAAAAAGTATGGCCCAGGTCGGTGTATGATCCCCAGAAATTATCAAATCTTTTCTTAGCCAGACGCATAACGGCAATAATTGAAATCGGAATCAAGGGTACCGATATTAATAAGATAAGCGCCACTTTAACTGAAATAAAGGATAGAGCGGTGAACAAAGTGAGGGGGGCCAACAGGGCATAAACCAGCTGGGGTAAATAATTGCTAAAGTAGGTATCTAAAGCCTCAACACCTTCCACTGCAATTTGAATGGTATTAGAGGTAGAAATAGAGTTTACATATTCACTGCCCAAACGCAGCAGTTTTTGGTAAATACTCTGGCGCAGCGTATATTTTGCCCTGGCTGCGGCCAGGCCGGAGAATTTGCTGCTGTAGATATTACATATAAACCTGATGGTCAGCAGTGCAAAAACTGCCAGAGCGTAAGAGCCAGAGGGTAGGTAAGAGCCTTGCAATACCTTTTCCAGGCCTGAGCCGATAATCATAATTATACTAATATTACAGACCAGTGCGATCCAGGTGGTCAGAACCTTTAAAAAGATATACTTTTTTGAATCCTTGCACAGGTTAAAAATACGTCTATTGATCATGATTGCTTCTCGTTTTCATTTTGGCAAAGAACACTGTTTTTACTGTTACCAAAATGATAATAGTAATTTTTAGATGCCAGCTTTGGGTATTAAAATAAACCAATCCCAGAGAGATATAGACAAATATTAGAATTGACAGTTTGGCCCTTAGAGTTAACCCATGCCCCTCTTTAACCGGAACCACATATTTGGTATACATTTTACTGTTTTCAAACCAGGTATTGAGCCTGGTTGAACTCCGTAAAAAGCAGAATGAAGCTAAAAGCAAAAAAGGAGTGGTAGGCAGAACGGGTAAAATAATTCCCACAACCCCCACAGCAAGTGAAATAATGCCAATCACTATCAAAATAATTCTAACCACAGGGACTCCCCCAATTCTAAACTTAAAGCAAAATATTGATTGATATATATAGTATAAAGGTGTTGATAATGATTATCAACAAAATATACATGGCAGATCAAATTTTTTTCACACAGAGCTTGTACTTAGATAAGGTTGACAGATAATGAAGTAATAAGTATTATACTAGAGCACATTAATAATACACTAATAAATGAGGCTAATAAATAGAATACCCCATGGCAAGTCTAGAAATGAGGTAGATGATTATGAAAAGGAATACAATTGTTATTTTAATAATACTGGCCATCGTAATATTGTTGAATCCACTCTTTAGGCCGTTTTTTCTAAAGACTTTCTTTGGCGTTATTGATCAAAAAACGCTTTACGACAATGACGAGGCTATTGCCAGCGAGGCAGACAGCTATTCATTCCGCAATAGAACCGGTCGGAGCGAGGGCAATTCTACAGATATGAAGTTTTATCTGACAGGTATGGATACTATCTGGCAGTTATCGGCTGAAGAGAACTGCTCTTTAACAGTCAGTTTCGATATTACAATGAAGAGCGGACAGTTTAAAGTGGTATTGATCTCACCAAATAATGAGGTTGAAACTATTGTCGAAGGCAGTGCTGCTGGCCAGAAAGAGATTTCAATTATGCCCGGGCAAAGCCGGATAAAAATTGTCGGAAAAGAGACAGAAACTGAGCTAAAGCTCAGTTTAACAGGAGAAGGTATTAAGTTCAGGGCTGTAAATTAAATAGCAAATCTGTAACTGATCTTATTGCCATTTGGGCATGGTGACGATCACCTTGAACAAATCTCCATCTATCTCTATGGTCAGTTCTCCGTGTTGGAGTTGAATCAGGCTTTTGGCAATGTTAAGCCCCAGACCGCTGCCTTCACTGGAACGGGACTCATCGGAACGGGTGAAACGCTTAACCAGTTCACTGGCATCAACATTTAACTCATAAGCAGAAATATTTTTTACTACCAGGTCAACACGATGTTTATTGTCTATGATTTCTATATAAACCCGGGAATTGGGGAGTGAGTATTTAAGGGCGTTTGAGAGCAGGTTTTCAACTGCCCGCCATAACAGCCTGCCATCAGCTCGGATAAATATCTTATCTGGGGGGTGGCTGAATCTAAACTGCAAACCAGATTCCTTAATTTTAAGTTCTAATTCCCCGAGCCCCTGCTCCAGCAAAGCAATAATATCAATTCTCTCCAAATTAGTAGGAATACTACCGCTGGAAGCTTTAGAGGCCTCAAACAGATCGTCGGTCAGGTTTTTAAGTCGTAGAGCCTTTTTTTCCAGAACCAACAAGAATTCTTTGGCATTCTCAGCGCTTTCTTCATTTTTAAGCAGATCAATATAGGTTATTATCGAAGTAAGAGGCGTGCGGATATCATGCGACACATTGGTGATTAGCTCTGTTTTCAATCTCTCGCTTTTTAATTCATTGTCAATTGAGGCTTTCAATCCTTCATTGATATTATTGATATCAGCAGCAAGCTGAGCATATATTCCGCCGCCCCTGGTTCTGATAATGTAGTCCAGGTTGCCGTTCTTAATGTGTTTGGTGCCCTCAATTATGTTTTTCAGATTGGTTGCTTTTTGAGGTGTCGGCAACATTTTTAACCCTACCGGAAAGCTGTTGACAGTCATTTTAAGCAGTTTAAACATCTTTGACAATATATAATAAATTAACACAAAGTTGAGAAAGGATTTATTCTTCAACTGCACGATAGCAGATAGGACCAGCCCCAGGCCTAATGCTACAAAAATGCTGAGCAGCAATGCGCTGAATATATAGTCGCTTGGTATCAATAGATCGGCATAGGTCATCTGTTGAAAGGCCCCCAACCCAGCCAGAACTACCATCATACCCTGAATTTCCAGGAACAGCCTGTTGTAAAAACACAAATGGATACCGTCATTGTTAGCCCTTTTGCCGGCTACCAGGGCCAGATAGATAAAGCAAAGCAGTGCAATGATCAATTTCCAGGCGATATTACTGAGGGCAGCTAAGATATTAGTTCTGTCAGTATTCCATTGCTCAATGCTTTCCTTGAAAAACTCATTGCTGAGAGCCAGGTAGAAAATATCTTCCGATTCAGGCACCAGACCATACTTATATCTATATGAGTTCAAGGCGTAACGGTCCAGCTTAAGATTGGTATCGAGCAGATTATTGCTTATTGCTAAATATACCGGCTTACTTTTTATGAACTCTTCATCAATATTTGCAGTGTTAGACAATACCCGGCCATCACTGGCAATGTAGAAGAATAAACCAGGTGTAGAGTTTAACTGATCCAGCCGGTCCTGATACTGTTTTAAATCTATCTTAATTTTGCGATTTCTGGCTTGCTCGATTTCCTTCTCGTACTGTTTGGCAAAGCGGTCTCGGAATTCATCTTCACTCATTTCATTGAAAGCCTGGTAATCTTCCTCAATTAAGCCTCTTGTATATTGACTATATAATTCTGATAAAGAAGAGTCATAATGGTAGCTGTTCGGGATAGTACCCCCGCTTTTGATATAATCTTCACTACGATAGTAAAAGAATGTTCTTGATATAAATGAAGCATTGTTAAAAACCGCAGACCGTAATTCATAACTGTCTTCATAACTGCTTTGTAAAATTGCTTCGGGGTAGGTGATTTTTTTAATCGTCTCAATAAGCACCAGTATTGCACTGGTCGTTAACGTAACGATTATGATAAAAGCAATTATCTTCAGGATTGGATTATATAAAATTTTTTTAGCTGTCATGTGAGCTTCCCCCTTGGACTTTAACCAGGAACTAGTACTTTTTGACTTTGTAACCAACGCCCCAAACCACCTTTAAATAGCGGGGTTCTTTGGGATTTATCTCGATTTTCTGCCTGATTCTTCTGATATGCACAGCAACGGTGTTCTCAGATTTAAAAGCGGGTTCATTCCAAACCCTTTCATAAATTTGATCGATAGAAAATACTTTACCAACATTGGCAACCAGCAGCTTGAGAATGTTGTATTCAATGGGGGTTAGCCTGATGACTTCACCATCTACCGATACCTCTTTTTTTCTGTCATCTATGATTAACCCTCCTGATTGATAAACATCTGATTCGAAGGTTATCGAACCCAGAGAAGTATATCTTCTGAGCTGGGATTTTACTCGGGCAATCAGCTCTAAAGGATTAAAAGGTTTAGTGATATAATCATCGGCTCCGACATTGAGACCCATTATTTTATCGGTATCTTCAGATTTGGCAGAAAGCATTATTATCGGTACATTTTTAACGGCCCGTATTCTGTTTGTCGCTCTCAGGCCGTCCAGGTGAGGCATCATAATATCCATGATTACCAGCTGGATTTCGTTTTCAGTTAAGAGATTTATGGCATCTAAACCATTGTAGGCTTTAAAAACCTGGTATCCTTCGCTGCTCAGGTAGATATTGATTGCTTCCACAATCTCTCTATCATCATCACAAACTAAAATATTCATCTATAATCACCTCAATCAGCCATATTATATCACTACTCAGTGCTGTTAATGCTAACCCTATACTAGATTCTAGCAAGCAGATCTTACAAATTACAGCTTGTAATTCTTAAGAATTTCTTAACTTACACCCAACCAAGGTTAATTGTCAGATAATCAATAATTGTGGAAGGGGTGAGTTTTTTATATTAGTAAAAGGTTTTTACTGATGGCCAAAGAAATATTAACTAAGTCTTGTAAACACGACACTAATATATTTTTTTTAACTGGCTAATGATTAGGAGGGAAAAAATGAATTTTATAAGTATCAGGGATAAAAGCATTGAAGATATTGTGGAGATGTTTAAGGTGGCAGATGCTTTGCAACATAGTAAAAAGCTAGTGCTGAAGGATAAATTCTTTATATTATTTTTCCCCGAATCAAGTATTAGAACCAGATTGTCTTTTGAGAAAGGAATTCAGGAATTGGGAGGCAGATGCCTGCTTTTTCCTCCTTCAACTCTGGATAAGCGTGAATCGCTTAGAGATGTTGTCAGGTACCTAGAAAACTGGGTCGATGGTATTGTTGTCAGGCATGCCGATTATGCTAAAGTTGAGAAGTTGGCGGAAGAATCAAGGATACCGGTGATCAACGCCATGACATCCTATAATCATCCCTGCGAGATTTTAGCTGATATCTACTCTATCAGCAAAATATTTACTAACTTTAAGTCCTTAAATTATACCTTCATTGGCGAAAAAGGCAATATCGCAAACTCCTGGACAATAGCAGCCGAGGCCTTGAATTTAAGGCTGCATCATGTGTGTATCGAAGGAAATCGCCTTAAGCATGATGATAAAAACTATACATTTCACCTTGAACTCGAAGAAGTGCTGCCATTAAGTAATGTAATATTGACAGATTCACTGTCAGAGGGGTTGCGTCAGACAGAGTATATTGACAAGTATCAGGTAACTGTGGAGCGAATGAACAAGTGTCGGAGCAATGCTATCTTAAATCCCTGTCCACCTTTTTTCCGTGGCCAGGAGGTTAGTGCAGAGGTTATAGAATCAAAGTTCTTTGTCGGGTATCAGTTTAAAAAGAATCTGATTTATGTTCAACAGGCAATAATTCTATATTGCCTGGGAATAGAATTATGATTAGTACCCCTAAAAAAGGCACCTATATACAGGCTGGGCCCCCAACGGAGTTAGCAATTCATAGCTTGATAATAACAGGTTACCTCTCCAGTTGAAAGGAGAAAAGTCAGTTGCTGCTGACACTTTTTGCTTTCAACTCCTGCCAATAAGGCAGCAACCCTCTGAGGGTAATGGTTATTATGACAATAGCACCGCCAATTAAGGCATTAATGCTCAGCCCCTCACCGGAAAAAACATAGACCCAGATCGGGTTGAGGATGGGCTCAATAACTAGAATCAAAATAGCCTCTACTGCTGAAACGTACTGCACCGCTATAGCATAGATAATATAGGAAACTCCCAACTGCAGGGTGCCTAACACGGCCAAATACAACAAATCACTGCCGCTGAGCTGGGCTCGGAAAATGAAGAAAACGCAGACAGCAAAGGTCAGGGCATTGCCCAAAAAGGTTACTTCAACTGCAGAATTTTCTGACTGCTTTTTTAAGGAAATCAAGACTCCGGCCAGTGCTACGCCGCTTAAAACTGCCAGAGAATTGCCTAAGAGCCAGTTAAAAGACAAGTCCTCCAGAAAAAACAGGGCCAGTCCCGATATGACAACTGCTATAGCCAGCCAATCGTGGACTCTGATCTTTTCGTCCAGAAACCATCTGGCCATGAGTGCGACCCAAATTGGGGCGGTGAACTGCAGTAATATGGCATTAGCCGGGGTAGTCATTTTGTTAGCAATTACATATAGCACAACCATCAGCATATACATTAGGCTGCCCACTGATTTAGAGACCGTGAAAGTTATTTTAGGGGAGTGCCTCCTGACATATAATAAGATCACCAGGGCGGCAATACCGCTTCTGGCTCCCGCAATAACCAGGGGGCTCTGATCGATGTTTTTGATCAGAATACCCCCAGTACTCCATAACAGGGCGGAAATTATTAAATAAGCAACCGCCTTTCTCTTATTCATGGCTGCCACTGTCTTTGGTTAAATTGTTTAAAATCCCGGTTAAGGCCTGACAGACATCAACAATATGCCGCTGCTCTATGGTCAGAGCCGGGTAAAATCTGACAACGCTGGCATAAGGTAAACAGCCTACATAGAACCCCTGATCATATAGCTGCTGAAACACCTCTTCAGCTAAAGCAGGGCAATTTAATTCTATAGCAATCATCATGCCTCTGCCTCGAACCTCTTTGATTAAAGGGTTTTCAATCTTTCTCAGCTGTTTGACAAAAAAGCTGCCCAGTTGTTCTGAGCGTTGAATAATATTATCGTCTTTGAAAATTTGAATAACTTCAGCTGCTATTCTACAGCCCAAAGGATCATTCTGGTGCGATTGAGCATACTTAAAGCCCTGGCTCTCGACAGTTGCAGCGATATCCCGGGTCATAACCACGGCACTGATCGGGTATCCGTTGCCAAGTGCCTTGCCCATAGATATCAGGTCTGGCTGCAGATTGTAGTGATTGTAGCCAAACCATTTACCGGTTCTGCCAAAGCCGGTGGTTACCTCGTTGACCACAACCTTGCCGCCATCATTTTGGACATTGTCAGCCAGGTACTCTACCAACTGGGCTGTCGGGAGCAGTACTCGGCCACCTGAGTTACCGGGTTCCAAAACAAAAGCGGCTATCTGAGAGAAGTCTATATCCCGAACTATCGGACATTCTGAATAACAGTCCTTCCTGGGGCACCTGTTGCACTGCGTCAGATCCAGTTCTAACCAGGCAGCTGTTTTTCGGGGCATGGTCATATGGCTGTAGGCAGATAGGTAGGAGTTAGAAAAACTGAGCATTTTGGGCTTGTCGGTTGCCAGTCGAGCCAGGGTTATAGCCATCTCCACAGCCTCACTGCCTGAACTCAAAAAAACAGCTTTACCCTGTTTAAAACTTACTAATTCTAACAAATCAACGGCCAGCTTTTCTGCCAAGTCGCTGACCAGACGGGTATTCAAATGGCTGACATATTGGAGCTGGTCTACAATTACTCCGTTCAGCCGGTCTGGGTTATGTCCCAGTGCCGCACACCATATCCCTGATTCAAAATCGATAAGTTCTTTTCCTGCTGCACTGCTTAACAGGGTATTGTTGGCCTTGATAATATTAGTGCCCATCATTGGGTGACATTTAAGAATATGTGCTGGGTATTGCTTATCCATGGGGCTCCTCCTTTGGCAGCTAATGCTCCATAATAGTTTTGTATTTAAATTATATGGGCATTTCTCTACCAACACAATTCAAAAATTCTTACTCTGTACCGGTACAGAGTAATCTGGTATAGTAAGGAGTAATAGCAATACTAATTTCGGGTGATGTAAATGAAGTATCAGCAGGTAATAAATTATATTGAACAGCAAATTGAAACCGGAAAGATTAAAGGCGGCCACAAACTGCCATCTATCAGAGAATTGGCTAATTTATTTAGCTGCAATAAGGACACCGTAATCAGGGCCTATAAAGAGCTGGAGTTGCACCACAGGGTATATGCTCTACCCAAAAGCGGTTATTATTTGGTTGAGTCAGGAAAAGCAGTGGCTCATAAGAATGAAACAATTGATTTTAAAACGACGTTGCCAGATTCCAGATTGCTACCGTACAACGAGTTCAATCACTCTATTAACAAGGCAATTGAGAATTATAAACAGGAGCTATTCTCTTACGGCCAGGTTGAAGGTTTAGCGTCACTGAGAGCAGTGCTGGCCCGGCTTTTTTGGGAGCAGCAAGTATTTGCCGATCAGGATGATATTCTGATTACCTCTGGAGCACAGCAGGCCTTGAGCCTGTTAGTCAAGATACCTTTCCCCAACGGACAAAAAAAGATCCTGGTCGAGCAGCCCAGCTATAGCGTTCTTCAACGCCTTCTTGAGCTTTATGGCTTTGATCTGGTGGGAATAGAAAGGACGGCTCAAGGGATTGACCTGAAAGAGCTGGAGTCGTTATTTGCAACACAGCAGTTTAAATTCTTTTATACAATCCCTCGCTTTCATAACCCATTGGGAACAAGCTATTCGGAGTCAGATAAGAAAAGGATAGTAGAGTTAGCCAGCAAGTACCAGGTGTATCTGGTTGAGGACGATTACTTGGGTGATTTAGCTACTCACAATAATCTTGCTCTGCATCATTACGATACTGATAATCGGGTTATCTATGTTAAAAGTTTTTCCAAGTCGTTTATGCCCGGTATTAGAATTGGCGCAGCAGTTCTACCTAAAATCCTGCAGCAGAATTTTAAACAGTATAAACGGTATGATGATTTGACTACCTCTGTTTTAGCCCAAGGGGGCCTGGAGGTATTTATAAAAAGTGGCATGTATAAAAATCATCTGAAAAAGGTTAAATATCAGTATCAAAGTAAAATGAGATTTGTCAAAGCGTGTTTAAAAGCAGCAGGGCTGAAAAATGTCGATTATTCTGCTGGTAATTCAGGCTTTTTTATTTGGATTAAACTGCCTGAAACTATCAATGCCAAAACCCTGGCTCTGAGGTTAGCCCAGAAGAACATTGAGATCATGACTTCAGATCATTTTTACATTAAGATGTGTTCCCCGGTAAATGGATTCAGATTATGCATTTCAGCTTTAAGCAAACAGCAGATTCAAGAGGGAGTCTTTGGTATTGCTGAAGAGATTAAAGCTATCAGCTTAACAAAAAGAATTTCAATGCTATAATGTAATATGGTGTTAGCATAATCTAAACAAGGAGGATGGTAGAGGATGAGGTTTGAACTTGTCGGAATAAACGTTAGTAACCTGGAGAAGTCTAAGGATTTTTACACAAGAGTTTTAGGCTGTAAAATAACTGCCGAACGGGTGGTGAATGATAATACACTGGTCTTTATGGATGCCCATGGAACTGTATTGGAGCTGCTTTACAATCCTACTAATCAAGATGGGGGCAGGGGCCCGATAAATCATATTGCTTTCAGGGTGGCAGATCTTGACCAGGAGATTGCTGATCTTAACTCTAAGGGAATATCACTGACGTATCCACCTCTTGCTATTGAGAATGGGAGAATAGCTTTTTTTAAAGGCCCGGATGGGGAGAACATTGAATATATCCAGTTAAAGGAGTAAATCCCAACGGTTCAAGACTTTCTTGTAAGTCAATTGCCAGACTTTTGGTATTATAATCTGACGGTTTTGTGATATAATAATGATAACAAAATACCTCGTTAGGTGAGGTTCCTGTACAGATATATGCTACTACTCGGAAACATCGAGAGATGCCAATGGGTTAACAGGTACTGCCGAATTCAAGGCTTTACTTAATGTAGCTGGTTCTGCCAAAGCTGTGCAGTGCTAAAGCTCAACGAGTGAATAAGCACAGAATGCTATCGGCATTTTGTAGGAATTGCGAATAATTTTTATGTTTTAGTTCAGACTATATTAGCCATGAACTAAAAGATAAACATTGTTGGTAATCATGGCTTCTTTCACTTGTTGAAAGCAGCCATTTTTATTATTACATGTTTTAAAAGTAACGATTTATTGGACCAGCATAGGAGGTGATGGAATGGACGGCGACCCTTGTAAATCTATGATGACACTTAGCTATGGAGAATACCCAGTCTGCCTTTCATTTTATTGCCACAAAGTGAGGGTCGGATAAGTATCTCCTGCAACAAAAGGGAGGGATAATGATGTTACAGATTTTTAAAACAGTCGATAATACTTTGCAAGAACTAAATCAGTTTGAAAATGATGTTTGGATTAATTTGACTAATCCAACTGAAAGTGAGATTCAAAGAGTAAGCAAGCTGGGAATTGAAACTGACCTTATCCGTGCTGCGCTGGACGAAGAAGAAAGATCCCATATCGAAGCAGATAATGGCCAAATCCTGATTATCATTGATATACCAGTTATCGGCAGAGAAGATGACGATGATTTTCATACCACTATCCCGTTGGGCATTATTCTGGCTGACCAGGGTGTTGTAACAGTTTGCTTATATGAAAACACCTTTTTAAAGGACTTTATTAACAAAAGAATCAGAGGATTTTATACAAATTATAAAAACAGATTTGTATTACAGATTCTACTGCGCACCTCAACCCGCTACCTGATCTATTTAAGAAGGATAGATAATAAGAGTAGTAAAATAGAAAAAGAGCTACACAAGTCACTGAAAAACAGTGAGCTGATAGAGCTGTTAAAACTGGAAAAGTCTCTGGTTTATTTTTCTACATCTCTTAAATCAAATGAAGTGGTGTTGGAAAGATTGCGGCGTATGGCAGAGTTCAAAATGTATGAAGAAGATGCAGAACTGCTTGATGACGTAATTATTGAGAATAAGCAGGCCATCGAAATGGCAACTATTTATAGCAGCATATTAAGTGGAACTATGGATGCTTTTGCCTCTGTTATTTCCAATAATCTCAATATGGTGATGAAGTTCCTGGCATCAGTGACAATTGTATTGGCGATTCCAACAATAGTATTTAGCTTTTACGGCATGAATGTGGCCTTACCGCTACAGAATCATCCGCTGGCTTATGTAGTTACCATTGCTGTTACAATTTTTGTCAGCATAATATCAATATTTGCACTGCTGAAAAACAAAATGTTTTGATTATGGCGCAATGTAAAAGTTAATAAAATAATAAAAGCCTGATTTTTAAGTATATGAAGTCAGGCTTTTGTACAATCAGAAGGCATGCAATGCGTTCCCTACATAGTTATTCACATTTAAAATATCTTATGGTTATTTTGCCCTACCTAATACCCCAACCTCCAAAAATCGCCCAAACAACTGCCAAACCATTGCCCAACGACTGTTCAGCAATCGTTCCAGCAATTGTCAAACTACGTTCCAGCAATTGTTCGCTATTGCCAATACCAACTGCCAACCTACTGCCAACCCATTGTAAATAAACGACGAAAAGCCAGGCATAATGTGGCTCCCATAATTGAAACTAGATCAAGGAAAAGAGAAAATCTGCGACAAAGATAATACGAGTAGTATATCTTTGAGTAAATTTTCTTTTTGACCCTGAGATAGCTCAATTATGGGGGCATCAGTGGAAAGAATTATCAAACTCAGGTTTATTTAATAAAATCATCTTACAATCATACAAATTCAGTAAAGGTTATACTATAATATAAAACGAAGGTGGGGATATATTCAATGGAACCAAATAATAAAATAAAGATTACAGTTATAACAATATATGCAGCTTCACTGGTGGCTTTTGGTTTTATAGTAGATACACCATATGAAATAGCAGCGGGATTATTAAGAATATTGACCCGGCCCGATACCTTGGTCACCGACTATATCGGTGTAGGGGGCATGGGGGCTGCTTTTGTTAATTCTGGTTTGCTGACTTTAATGTTTATATTTATTCTCTATAAGCTGAAACTAAACTATAGTGGCGTGACGATAGCCGCTTTATTTACTATTTCTGGTTTTGCTTTTTTTGGCAAGAATATCGTTAATGTTTGGGTGATCGTATTAGGCGTTTTTGTTTATGCCCGCTTTCAAAAAGAAAAGTTTGCCAAGTACGTTTACATTGCCCTGTTCGGTACGGCACTTTCCCCTTTAGTGACGGAAATATTATTTTCAGACATATGGTCGCTGAGCATGAGAATAGTGGTTTCAGTTTTAATTGGTCTGGCAGTGGGCTTTATATTACCACCATTATCCACTTTTTTATTACGAGCACATCAGGGTTTTAACTTATATAATATTGGTTTTACTGCCGGAATTATCGGAACAATGTTTGTCTCAGTTTTTAAATCATATGGATTTTTTCCAGAGTCGCAAATGATTTGGTCGACCGGAAACAATTTTACCATTGCTTGTTATTTAGCTGTCGTGTTTATTTCTATGATTGTAGCCGGTTTCTATCTAGATAGAGATTCTCTTTCAAAACTTAAAAACATTTTTGAATACCCCGGGCGACTTATTGAAGACTTTGTTTTTCTAGAAGGTATTGGTCCGACCTTGGTCAATATGGGTCTAAATGGAATTATCGCTACTACTTATGTCATAATAGTAAGGGGAGCCATAAATGGGCCTACTTTGGCCGGAATATTTACCATAGTTGGTTTTAGTGCCTTTGGAAAACACTGCAGAAACATCATACCTATCTTTATCGGAGTATTTTTAGGCTCGTTGACTAAGGTATGGGCTATAAATGACCCAGCGATTTTATTGGCAGCACTGTTCGGTACTTGTTTAGCGCCGATTGCAGGTGAGTTTGGCTGGATCTATGGTGTTATTGCCGGATTTGTCCACTCTTCAGTGGTACTTAATGTCGGCATCCTGCATGGAGGAACTAATCTATACAATAACGGATTTTCGGCCGGACTAGTCGCTGCATTTTTGGTGCCAGTTATTAATGCCTTCAGAAAGGAGGAGGTTGAATGAAGCATGTTAACAAAAGAATGTGCAAAATAGTCGACGAATTTTTTACATATTTTGTAGATATTGGTGCTAATAATATTACAGCTAATTTTAAAGATACTGACGATCATTACAGGCTTTACCTGAAAAGCAATTATAAAACCATGGACAAGAAAAAATTAGATCAACTAATTAAGTATTTAAATTATCCGAAGTCAGAGGAAATTGAAAATTACTACGGGGAGTTAGCCGGTGAAAGTGATATTGATACTAAGTTGACTTTAGTAGGATTGATGCCAAATCGGTAGATATAACTGATGATACAGTTGAAATTGATTTGATAAGGTACAAGAACAAGTAATAATTAAAGTAGCAATATTAATCATGGAATTATGGTTGCAACTTATATTATAATAGTGAGAAGGGCAATTGTTTATTGTAAGTAGTACTAGTGCCAATTTTCGATGCTCTAGAAAGGAAGACGCTGGATGAAACATGTCAATAAAAGATTATGCAAAATAGTTGATGAAGTATTCACTTATTTTTTGAATATTGGTGCTAATGACATTACGGTAAATTTTAAGGATAAAGATGATCATTATCAGATTAATTTAAAATGCAATTATACAAGTATGAACAAAAAGAAGTTAGACAAGCTGATTAAATACATTAACCATCCTAAATCAGAAGAAATGGAAGAATACTATTGGGAGCTGGCTGGAGAGAGTGATATCGACACAGAATTGACTTTGGTAGGAATGATGACCGATGATAAAACTATTGAAGTTACTGAAGACACCATTGAGATTAAGCTGAAGAGGTATAAGAAAAGCTAAAGCAGTTGCGTTGGGCTTGCTGCGCATTGCGGGTTGGGTATTACCTTTGGTAATCTGGGCTGGGCTCACTTTGTTCGCGGGTTGGATGTTGTTTCGAGCAAAGATAAAAAAGACATAATAAGAAACTTAACAATGGGCTATCAGGTAAAACTGATAGTCCATTAATGATCTTACTTA
This sequence comes from Bacillota bacterium, assembly GCA_028280325.1. Taxonomy (GTDB): domain Bacteria; phylum Bacillota; class UBA994; order PWPR01; family PWPR01. The sequence continues at coordinate 3,376 of JANQLZ010000064.1, read as the reverse complement.
GGGTTTTTAACCCGATGAGACTATTTGAAAGTTAAATAGATTTGGCTATCACATTAACAGTAAGAAAAAGTGTAATGAAACGTTTTTAAATATATCTTAAAAATAAACATTATATTTACTTAAGGAAGACAAATTGCTTAATATTATCTTTAATTTATCTTTAATGATTGTCAAAAAAACTTATAAATAAAACTATTTTAATGATAATTTTACATTAAATTGATTGACTCTAACACCCCAGCATTTATCATTAATATTAAATACAAAATTTATTATTGGGGTGTTGAAAGTTGTATAAAGGGTTTATTAAATATTGGAATAAGGTATTAGCTACGTTAATTTTAGTTGTATTAATATTGAACATTATGCCCAAAGTGTCATTTGCATCGGATGGTGTATTTGGAATAGAAATGCTGGTAGATAAAACTGAGGTTTACCCGGGAGAGGAAATTACTTTTACGATTAAGTATTCCTACTCAAGTACAATAGATTCCGCTAAAAATGTGACTGTTGTAGATACCTTGCCAGCAGAGTTGGTTTATTTAGGATATGAAGATTCTGAAGTCATTCAAAGTGTCATTGAAAACAACAATGTTGTAACGTTTACATTCGATAATATTTTAGCAGACGGTACGACAGGCACCTTGAAAATAAGAGCTAAGTTTAAAGAAGGCATAACCCAAAAAGATATCACCATAGATAATAGTGCGTATATTGTTGGAGATAATGTAGCTCAGGAAAATAGTAATATTGTGACAGTAACAACCAAAATAAAAGACCCGGACTTTACTGTTACTAAAGAGAGGATAATACCTGGCCAATCAACAACACCTACTTTAAATAGTGATGTTAAATATAAGATTACTGTGAATTCAAACAGTACAATTGGCGGTCTGAACTTAACTGATTTAGTAATAACAGATACCATTGAAGGTAATAGTATATTGGAGGGAGCTACAAGTGGCTATCATCAAAATAATAATATTATTACCTGGGAATTGAGTGAGTTAGGTGTCGGACAATCTAAAAACTATTATATAACTGTTAGTTACCCAGATACCGACTTTAACCTGGCTGATACAGTTGAAAATAGGGTGACAGTAGCAGCCAAAGTCTACGGTGATGATACGACTGTTTATGAGAGGTCTGATTCTGTTTCGCATGGATTTGCAACTTCTGATCCTAAAATAAATGGAATTAATAAAACATCTCGACAGGCTAATGACGAATACTATTTTAATCAAATAGCCAAGTTTTATATAAACGGACTGGAAAACTCAGGGAATGTACCATTAGATGAGTTTGTCTTAGTTGATACAGTACCCTTAGAAATAGATATAACCTCTGTAACAACTGGTAGTTTTGCCAATGCTGACGGTGGAAACGTTACTTTAAGTTTTAAAACAAACGAAGACCCTGCCAACTGGCGTTTTTGGGGAGCAAATTCGGCAAGCTCAAGTGAAACATACGATTTACTTGACATTATCCCTCCACTTAACCCTACTGAGTATATTACAGAAATTAAATGGGACTATGGTACAGTAGTTCCTGGCTTTGCTCAAAGCAGCAGTATTAATGTATTTGGTAAAGTATTAGAGATTGATAATGAATACAATCTAATCCAAATTACTGATCCTCCCCATGAGATAACTAATATAGTACAGTTAACTGCCTCTTACACTGAGGAAGTTGGCGACCCACCTGCACCTGTAACTCAGGTATTTACTAAAAACAGCAGTGAAACTATCAAAGTTGTAGATGCTAAGCCCTGGATTGTTGCCAATAAAACAGTAGTAGGTAATTCCGCAGCTTTTGAAGGAGAATATGTAGAGTTTAATCTCCAGATTAAAAATCATGAATTTGCAACAGGCGATTTCCTTAGCCCGGTTGCCATAGAAAGGCTGCCAGCAGAATTGGAGGATTTTCAATTTCTGAGTTGGTATGACGAAACAGGTGCTGAACATTACTATGATTCCAGCAACAATGTAACGGGTTTTACCCCATACACTAAGGACGATATTGACTACTTTAAATGGACTTTCTCAGGTATCACTCTTGAGCCTGGAGAAGATGTGCACATCAGAGTTAAAGCTAAAATCAAAGAAGAAACGAAGGCTGGTTTTATCAATAATACTTTTTACATATTTCCGAATGGCATAGATTATAAGTCTGGGGTAAGTGAAACCGATACTGATGATCATGACAATGACGGCAATATTACTGAAAAAGTAGTGCCCTCAACGACCAGGTTTTTTGTTAAGTTTAAAGGTAATTTAACCTCAGATAAATGGCAGAGAGGGGAACTGGATGTTCAGACTGAAGCTGGATGGAATCAATATCCAGACCATGGTGAAACTGTTCCGGGCGGTATATCAGATTATAGACTAATCGTCGAAAACAGGGGTTCAAACGGCCCAATAGCTAATATAGTTATAATCGATGTATTGCCCAGAATTGGTGATAAGGGAATAATCGATACCCGGCCCAGAGAATCAGCCTGGCGACCAAATTTAGTAAATGAAATTACCGGAAAAGATGGAGCTATATTAGACAGTAGAGTAACTGTTTATTATACAACTGAAGAAGAGCCAGATTTATCTCAATTATATGACCCAACAACCAAAGTAACAGATGGCTCAGATGGGTGGAGCACAGTTGTGCCTGAGGATATAACCTCGGTAACAGCAGTAAAGTTTGATTTCGGTGATATTGTCCTGCAACCAGATGATGGAACTCAGGTTGTGCTGGAGTGGCCGATGCGAGCCCCTGTTGGAACACCAGAAGACTATATTGCCTGGAATACATTTGCTTATGGCGCAACATATCCTGATGAAAGAAATGGAGTGGAAGTACAGGAGCCATTTCTACCATCTGAACCTCGAAAAGTTGGTTTTGCCGTAAGATATCAGCGACCAGTTAATCTTGGAGACTTCATTTGGGAAGATATGAATATGAATGGTCAACAGGATTCAGGTGAACCAGGTATTAATGGCGTGCTGGTGGAGCTGTTCCAACAGGGGAACCCTGATCCCATAGCCTATACCCGTTCTGGGGATTCTCATCCAGAAGATATTCACAAAGGGGCTCCGGGGTTTTATCTATTCCCCTACATAAAGGAGTCTGGTACATATTATGTTAAATTCACTCTGCCATCCTACTTTCCAGAGTACCTGGTTACCCCCCAAAATGTGTTGGGAGTAGCTGAGTCTGAGGATTCAGATGTAGATCCAGTTAGTTGGGAATCTGATCCTGTTGTAATAAACATTGAAACAGATGATGATAATTTAGATATTGATTTGGGTATATATCAAAAGGCGAGTATTGGCGACCTGGTCTGGAATGACCGAGATATGGATGGTATTCAGGACAGTGATGA
>JANQLZ010000151.1 GCA_028280325.1 Bacillota bacterium | reverse complement strand
CATAGCTATGTACTAGGTAAATTTGACCAGGAAGTTAACAACTTTTTTTACAAAGGGCTGGCCGCGACAATAGATCACAGTCTGGGAGTAGAAGATTTGTTAAAGCTAAATCTGGAGTTAGGTAAAGCCAACTTTAAATGCATGGAACTGCTTGATGACGCCAATACCTCAGCCTTTGGCAATCCGACACCTACTGAAGTCAATGTGAAAACCGTAAAAGGCCCGTTTATTATAGTATCTGGACATGATCTAAAGGATTTGCATGAGCTTTTACAGCAAACAGAAGGTTTAGGAATAAATATCTATACCCATGGCGAAATGCTGCCCGCCCATGGCTACCCAAAGCTGCGTGAGTATAAACATTTGGTCGGAAATTATGGTGGGGCCTGGCAAAAGCAACAGGATGAATTTGATAATATTCCGGGAGTCATACTGATGACCACCAACTGTCTGATGAAGCCTCGAGATAGCTATCGAGATCGGCTGTTTACTACCAGTATTGTGGGGTTTGACGGTATTCCTCATATCTGCGAAAAAGATGGCAAAAAAAACTTCAGACCGGTAATAGACAAAGCTTTGGATCTGGGTGGATTTACTGAAGACGAGCACCCAAAAATGATTACTGTTGGTTTCGGCCATAATGCTACCTTAAGCCATGCTAATGAAATTGTGCAGGCCGTCAAAAGTGGTCAGGTCAAACATTTTTTCTTAATAGGAGGCTGCGATGGAGCCAGACCCGGCCGCAACTACTATACCCGGATGGCAGAGCTAACCCCACCAGATACGATCATATTGACCTTGGCCTGTGGAAAATACAGATTTAACAAGCTCGATTTTGGTACAGTTGCCGGCCTGCCGCGTTTACTGGATGTTGGCCAGTGCAACGACTCCTATTCAGCAATAAAAATCGCGTTGGCATTGGCAAAAGAATTTGATTGTGGGGTCAATGATCTGCCGCTGTCTATGATCTTGTCCTGGTATGAACAGAAGGCCGTGGCAATTCTGTTGACCTTACTTTATTTAAATATCAGGAATATCTACCTGGGACCGTCCCTGCCAGCATTCTTAACACCAAATGTTCTTCAAATACTGGTAGATAAATATAATATCATGCCAATTTCTACACCGGAGAAAGATTTGGAAGCAATCTTGGGTTAAGGCTTCGTACTTACGGAGCTCCCATAATCATGCCCATCTACTGCGTCTTACAATAAAATCTGCTAAAAGATATACCCGCGTATTATCTTTATAGCAGATTTTCTCTATTCCTTGACCTGGACATAATTCTGTGAGCCTGGGATTAATGGGTGCCTTCAGGTGGCTAGGTTCGAGTCTTCGTACTTACTGTGCTCCCATAATTAATGCTATATCTGCGTCTTACGTAAAAAGCTGCTTAAAGATATACAACTCGTATTATCTTTTACGCAGCTTTTACTATTCCTTGATCTAACATCAATTCTGTGAGCCAAATCTATTGTCACGTAGAGGCGGTCATAGTTACTATAGACACTTAATATATTGTTACCAAGCACTTCATGCCCACAGGTACTTCATATTGTGCAGCAATACTTCATTCCTTAAAACCACCATAAAAGAGTGTCATTTAGACTGAAAGGGAACCTCGCAATAGTTCACGCCATCGTTCCAACAATAGTTCAGCGATTGCAAAGCAATCGTCTCACTGGATACAATTGTCATTGCTTCTCTAATTAATTCCTGTTGAATATATTGTATAAAACTATTATATTATAATGGCTGGGGAGTGATAACTGATGTATAAATATAATAAGCCTACTTTTAGCATGGTAATAATAGCTGCCTTCCTGGTAATTAGTATTATTACCTTAAAAATGACTGGCCTTGGCCCTTTTGCTCCCAGAGTACAGATCGAACCTCTGGCAATTGACCATGACGAAGATCAGGATGGCATCCTTGATCTACAGGATATTGTTGAGGGGGCTCGCCAGGAGGTAAAAAACAGAACCAGATATAAATCTGTTTATTATGCCGGCGGTTATCCCCCTGAAAAAGAAGGGGTCTGCACTGATGTTATTTGGCGGGCATTTAAAAATGCTGGCTACAATATTAAAGAAATGGTCGATCAGGACATCGCCGATAACACCGACCTTTATCCCCGAGTACTGGAGTTTGGGGGGCCAGATCCCAATATTGATTTCAGAAGGGTGCAAAATCTGCATGTGTTCTTAGAAAGGCATGCTCAATCGTTGACCACTGAGTTGATCCCTTATGATGTTGAAAATCTGAAAGAGTGGCAGGGTGGAGACATTGTTGTGTTTAAGGGCAGGATTAATCATATTGGAATAGTCTCTGATAAGCGCCGTGCCAATGGGGTGCCCTTAATCATTCACAACTCTTATTTATGGGCTCGTGAAGAGCGTTTTTTAATTAAGAATAAAGACTCTATTGCCGGCCATTACCGGTTTCCGATTATTGACTAAACAAATCAGGGACAAGAACCG
>JANQLZ010000077.1 GCA_028280325.1 Bacillota bacterium | reverse complement strand
AGAAATTTTTCGAGAGCTGGCTCTGACCGTTACCTTATCGCTGTTCGCCTCTTTGGTTACGTCTTTAACCCTGATCCCAATGATGGCCTCTAAACTGATAGTGCTGAAAAGAGAGAAAAATATTGAAAAAAGCGGGCAAAATTTATATCGGAGGTTTGTCACTGTCTATCGGAGAGGATTGAAATGGTCCTTAAGAAGGCCTTATATCATCCTGGCATCAGGACTTGTAATTTTTGCTCTATGTATTAGCTCCTTATATTTTGTTGGCGCGGAGTATTTTCCGGAAATGGACCGGGGTGAATTTACGATAACCGCTAATTTTCCTCCGGGGACAATCCTTGCCGAAACCGAGAAGGTAAGCTCTAATATTGAGTCACTGGTAATCAGCCTGCCGGATATTGAGCTGCTGCACTCCGCCATTAACAGTGGCAGGGCAACTATTACTGTGTTAACCAAGGGCTCTAAACAGGGAGGAAGGAATACAGCTGAGATAGCTGACCAGGCCCGAGGACTGCTCCAGGATATCGCCGGGGTGGATATCGATGTCAGTGTTTCTTCAATGATGACCTCAAGCTTTGGCAACTCACCGATCAGCATTAGCATCCAAGGCAAGGATCTTAAAATACTGGAACAAATAAGTAACGATTTTGTAGAAATCGTCAGCAGGATTGAGGGAACGAGAATGGTTGCTTCTGGGCTATCCACCGGAGTACCTGAGGTGGAGATAACAGTCAATCGCTATAAGGCCAGCCAATATGGGTTGACTACTGCCCAAATCGCCAATACTGTACGAAGTTTAATGAATGGAAAAACAGTGACCAGGTACAGACTCGATGGCACAGAAATTGATGTTAACATAATTGGACAGGAGCAGTTGCGATCAAGTGTCAGCAAGCTCCGCCAGCTTATGATCATGACCCCGCTGGGAACTACAGTTCCTCTGTTAGAGGTAGCTGAGATTCAGGAGGTAGTAGGGCCTCAATCAATTAACCGGGAAGGGCAGATCAGGGTAGCACAGGTCACCTCCCAAATTTTTCTGAAAGATTTGAACACCATCTCTAATGAAATTAGAAACGAACTGGCCAAATATCAGATGCCGGCAGGCTATAGCTATGAGGTTGGTGGAGAATTCAGTGAAATGGTTAAAGCATTAAAGGATTTGTCTCAGGCCCTGCTCTTGTCGGTGCTGCTGGTTTATATGGTATTAGCCTCTCAGTTTGAGTCGCTGTTGTACCCGTTTATCATCATGTTTGCCGTTCCGCTTTCTTTTTCAGGCGGCGCACTGGGCTTGTTTTTAACCGGTAAAGCTTTAAGCGTACCCGCAATGATTGGAGCAATGATTTTGGCTGGGGTTGTAGTCAATGATGCCATAGTTTTAATTGACTACATCAATAACCGGAGAGAGCGTGGAGAAAAGCGGCTTGAGGCCATAATCAATGCCGGTGCAATAAGGCTGCGGCCAATTCTGATCACCACCTTAACAACAGTACTGGGATTAATCCCGTTAGCTTTAGGACTAGGTGAGGGCTCTGAAGCATTAGCCCCGATGGCTATCACCGTAATTTTTGGCTTAAGCCTGGCTACCCTGCTGACGCTGGTGTTTATTCCGGTGGTATATTTACTAATTGATAATGTTAGTTTCTTTCGGCGGAGGCTCCCATAATTGGGCTACATCTGCGTCAAAAACAAAATCTGCTCAAAGATATACTACTCGTATTATCTTTATCACAGATTTTATCTTTTCCTTGATTTAGCACCAATTCTGTGAGCCACGTTTTGCCTGACTATTCGTCGTTTATTAACATTTTCACGAGGATCTCATAGTTTGAGAGACTTTGATAGTTACTTGATATAAAATAGCCATAGGGACGGATCTGTTGGCAAGGGAGGCAAATTTTCTCAAAGATATACTAACTCGTATTATCTTTGTAGAAAATTTCTTCTATTCTTTGAGCTGGACATAATTCTGAAAACCTAGACTTAATGAAGCTCTGTGTCGGTTATTTTGTAAAAACTTCTTAAAAATTATAGCTACTCCTTTACCTATACCTAAGCTCAATTCTGTGAGCCACGTTGTGCCTGACTATTCGTCGTTTATTTACTCTTTCTACGCTGAATAGCTCATGTTACGAAGCAAACCAACCCCAATGGTTTCATCATTTATTAACATTTTAACGAAGGATCTCATAGTTTGAACGATTTTGATAGTGAAACATTGGGGACGGTTTGCAGTGACCCCGAAAAGGTAGACAGCTTGGGTACGGGTAATAAATCATAAGAATCTAAGCAGTCTTAAACATCTTAGGAGGAACACC
>JANQLZ010000033.1 GCA_028280325.1 Bacillota bacterium | reverse complement strand
ATATTTTATCCCTATAGGTATAATAAAAACGACGATGTCTTAAGCCTGTTTGGTATGCTATACTGTTAACTATAAAGTTATAGTAAGGATGAAACCAATGGACTTAAAGAAGAAGCTGAGCGAATGGGTTATTGCACAGATTACAAAACAAAACCCCGATATCAGCGCTACTAAAGTGGCTGAACTGGAGTACGGGTTTTTAAGTCTCTATGCAACAGTAACCAAGTTTATAGTTATTATCGCCTTGGCTATCGTATTTAAGGTTCTGCCGGTGGTATTAGTAGTTACTGCTACCTTTATGGCGGTGAGAACCTGGGCTGGAGGTATACATACAGACTCCTCGCTCTCATGCCTGGTATACACGTTAATTATTTATTTTGGTGTGGCGTTTTGTGCAATAAATATTACCCTGCCTCTGCCTGTACTATACTGTCTGGCTGCTTTAGCGATAATGATAATTTTCAAGTATGCCCCAGCTGATATCGCTAACAAACCGATCAGAGGGCCAAAACACCAACGTCGGCTCAAATTGTTTGCAGTTGGGTTTGCCCTGTTGTTTACGGCGATCTCTGTTGTAGTATCAGCTGTACTGCGCAATGCGATTATCTACTCAATTATTGTGGAAAGTTTAATGATAACACCGTTGGCGTATGCAATAACCAAAACCAAAGGAGGAGAGTTTTATGAAGAAAATTCTAGGTAAATCACTGATAATCTCTGCTATAACCGCTCTCTGTATGTTTTTTGCTGCTTCATCAAGCGCAGCATGCTCATGGTTTATATGGGAACAGCCTCGTATCCCAGACTCACTAATTATTAAAGAATAATTGTTAAATTGCTTTCATCCTTATACTTGAGTTGGAGCCTGCTCCAACTTGTTTTCTTTTAAATCCCTAAAAGCAATACATTGTATAAACTCTCCGTCTCTGATCTCGGTGCTCCATTCGACATTCTGGTAGTTGTGAAGGATAGCAGCCAGGCTGCTCAGCCCGGTGCCACGTCCAATTCCCTTGCTGGAGCGCCCCTGTTTGTCAATAACCGCTATCTCGATCTGTTCATCTTTAATGCTGTTAACCACGGTAATCTCAAAATATTCTTTAAATCTTAAGAACACTGCCCCTACCTCCCGTTTGTTTGAATCCATCGCTGCCTCAATAGCGTTATCAATTAAAATGCCCACAATTCTGATAAAATCTGTCCCTTCAATAGGTAGCTTATTGATAATTTGAGGAGCCTCAATAAAAAAGTTCAGCTCGTTTTGGTGGGCGTAGTACATTTTTGCTGCCAGCAAACTGATTAGACTCGGCTCTCGGATATTGACCATGGCCTCGATATCACTGGCATATTGGGTGATATTGGAGCCCTGCAGCTCTAACAGCCGACTGTGCAGTGCCTGCCACTCCTGTTGCTCTGCTAAACCGTACAAACTGATCAGCACATTGCCAAAATCGTGCTTAAATTGCTTAATATCATTAGAAAGTCGGGACATTGTCGTTAAATAGTACTGCAATTGATTGTTCTGACTTTCTTTAGTACGCATCATAATTTGAGAATAGGCTGCATAGATGACAACTGCAAATAAAGTTATAGGAATCAGTAAAATAAATCTCTCTACTCTTTCTTTATTCACGGAATACATAGATATCAAATAAATGTTGACAAAAAGAATTGCTAAAGCAATGACCAAGTATTTATTCCAGGCTTTTATTGAATCTATATAACTAACATTTTTGTACTTATCTCTAACATACCGATAAATAAAAATAGTTAAATTTAAGGTTATTATAAAATTTGCATTGGCAACTAATAGCAAGAAAAATGAATTCTGAACATCTACCACGTATGCTCCTAAAAAAATTGTAAACATGTAATATCCTATTAAGTCGGATAAAAAACCGGCAGCATTGTAGATAATATTGGCAAATAAAATTCTAGTAAAAGACGCTTTATTAAATGTCAGTTTCCCAATTGCAAATGTAATTAAAGATATAACTGATACTTTATATAAAGGATCTTTGATCAAGAATACACAAGAAGTATTCATTATCCACAATAAGCAAGTAGCTGACAAGTGCCTTGTTCTATTAACCTTTTGCTCTGTAACAATTTTTATTAATTCAAAATATAAAGCCGAAAAAATTAATATACTGATTATATTCAGGGCAGCGATTTCCATCTCTTCATCACCTCGTTCATCCGTCGTCGGGCCATTGGAAACTGGGCGCCGTTATGAGAGTAGATTATTTTGCTTTCTTTTTCAATCCTAACTACGTGGTCTAAATTAATGATTGCACTCTCATGGCAGCGCACGATATTGGGGTGCTTTTCTAACTGGTCCATCAGCGTTTTCAGGGTTTTAAAATAACGATATATTCCATGTGTGGTATAGGCTGAGTAGGAATTGCCATTCTTTTTAATACCTACAAATTCATTGATCGAAACGGAAATATTACGACTGATGCTGTCAAACTTTAAACGCACAGGCCTTTTGGTATCTATAAACCACTTGGTGTAATCCTCCATTAAGCGATCGATTACTGCCTCAACATCCTTTTCCATTTTTATTGAAAAAGATTTAATAATAAAGTCAAAGGCCCGATATTTAAAAGCATCTCGCATATGTTTTTGCATAATGGTCACAAAAATTATATAAGCATTGGGGTCTTCAATTCTAATATCGTGGGCCAGAACCAGCCCTGTTTCCTGCTGGTTTAAATCAATATCTAATAAATAAGCTGTAGTATCATCACTGCCGCGATTGACAAGGTCTTCTTTTAAGAATGATCTGACCGCTGTCGGCTCCGAGGTTGCTAACTCAACCTTGGCTGGCAGGTTTTTGCGCACTATCTGCTTGTTAACCATATCTTTTAGTCTTTCACGCTGCTTTATATCATCTTCACATATCACTATTTTGAGCAATTTTCATACCCCTCTTAAAACTGTTTACCCACTATATCCCAAGTTTCGACATTGCTGTTGCAAATCCTGCTGAACCTTTTACCCAAGGCAAACGATTGCCAGTCCTGCTTTGCTTTAAGCTCTGTTTAAGAGTTTTTCCTTTTGTAAACGCATTTCGTAAAGCAGAACAGTGGCTGCAATACTGACATTGAGAGAGTCACAATCGCCATACATTGGGATTGAAACTTTGGTATGAGGATAGGTATACCATTCAATGCTTATCCCAAACCTCTCACTGCCCATAATTAGAGCAGTCGGCCTGGAGTAGGAATGACGATAGTAATTAATTGGGGCTGCAGTATCGGCCAATATTATTTCATAGTCATTAGACAGTAAAAAACTACTGGCCTCAGAGACAGAGCTTTCTACGATCGGAAACTTAAAGCAAGCCCCTCTGCTGCTCCTGACCATCAGCGGGGTAAACAGCCTGGCTCTTCTATTGGTTATAATAATCCCATCGGCGTTAACGGCATCAGCCGAGCGGATGATAGTACCGATATTGCCGGGAGTTTCTAAACCGTCAAGTATAATTATCAATTCAGGTGATCTGGATTTTAGCTCCTTTAGCTTGGCCTTATCAATACCGGATACTGCCAGCAGCCCATTGGAATTGTCTTTGGCACTAATCAGGGTGAAGGTTTTGGGAGATACAAGAAAGGAGTGATGAGCTTTGTCTGTCAGTTGAGCTAATACCAGCTGAGCTAGCGGGGAGTATATATCTGCCGGACAAACAAACAGGTATTTAAAATCGACCTGATACTTTAAAGCAGCTTCTAAGACACTCAGCCCTTCAATAATAACGCTGTACTGTAGTTCTGACTGATCATGGTGTCCTTTACGCAATCCCCGAACGTATTTTACTGCCTCATGGCCTCTGCCGGCATGTTTAAGCTTGTCGTAATAAAGGGCAGCGATCTTTTGCTGACGCTCTTCTGGAGAATCCTGAGACCAATTCTGATACATACTATTACCTCACACAAATATGTTAAGAATATAGTATCACAGAAAGACAGGTTTTTGAAAAAAAGAAGCTTTAATTATCGTTAAACTATCGTTTAGTGACTGTTTGACAATGGTTTTGCATCTCTTTACAATTGATATGAGGTGATTAATATGCCACGGCCAACAAAGACCAGGCACATCGGACATATTCCGGATAATAAGGAGTTCTACCCAAAGCAGAACTTGGGACACAATAGATGTATAGAATTAAGCTATGAAGAGGTTGAAGCTATCCGACTGGCTGATTACGAAGGCCTGGATCAACTGGAATGCGCTGAATTAATGCGGGTATCACGTGGTACTCTGCAGCGGATTTTAAAAGAGAGCAGACGCAAGGTGGCAGAAGCCATCGCTTACGGTATACCTATTACAATCAAAGGCGGTCATTACTATCTGGAACCTCACCGGGGCAGATGCCGTAAGGGCAGCCACGGGTGGTCAGAAACTGCTGAAAGAGCCAGTGCTTCCACAGATTGTACAAGTCGGCAACTCCGCAAGCGGCATGGCAGAAACAGACAGTCACGAGAGATTAACTAAAACTCCTATGAGCAAGAGGACTTCGCCAATTCTTTAGCTGCAGCTGACAGAGCTTGGTGCACTAGTCGATTGTGCTATGTTCATGCCACCTTTTTAGGATTCTGTATGCTAAAAATGTGATCCATGGCGAAGGCTCCTTTTTATTAGCAAAGCCCCACTCTTTGTATTCTCTGAACATCGATGTAGGTCTGAATCTTCCTTCACTGTCCTGGCTATTAATAATCCAGTCAATTATGTCTTTTAACAATTCCTCGTCTTTGAATAAACTAAACCTGGACAGCACATCTCCAATATACAGGGCATTGTACCAAACGTAGGGATATTTTAATGTCCAAAATCTTTTTGATCGTCCGAAATAATAAAGGGATTTTCCATACTCTCGATGAAATTTTAATGGATGGTAGCAATTTTCTATGTATTCTAAGTTATTTTTCTCATCGAACAGTGAAAAAATTTCCAGCGACATCAACCCAGCCATGGGACATCCAACTTGCAGTTTTTTATACTGACTGCGTACAAAAAACAGGTTGCAAAACCATCCTTCTTTTTTGTTCCACTGATCCTTGAAAAAGTCTACTGTATCCATTACATCTTTTCCATCATCACCTAAAGCCAATAAAATATATGTCATTAGGGGAGAATCACAGGGCAAGGCATTCCACGCTGCCTGAGGTGTTTCGTTGTTTTTGCTTTTATCAGGAATATCCTGTCTTATGGCAAATAAAATATCATCCTGATGCGCTTTAGCTTTTAATACTATATCTTTAATTGGTTTATATTCTATTGTCAAACCGAAGTCAGCCAGCATTCTCAATTTATAATGAGACATTTTGGCATCATCGTGACGCTTTGGTTTTTCTGGAAACCACTTTGCTGTTGTCTGTATTAAATCTCTGATCCGGTTATTATCAAGCAGTTCCTGTTTAGCCTCAATTACTTCAGAGTCAGTTTCTGTTCGATTTAATAAATCTGTTAAGGTCCTATATCTTGTCCAGGGATTACTGGCTAACAGCCAATTTATGGAGTCCTTTTTTAAATAGTCCTGCCATCTTTCCATCAATTACCCACCTTTTGCTGAAATTTTAAGTATGAAACAACCACCATTTATTTGGTCAACACTCTTGTCTTAGATATATAATCATGAGGGCCTTTAACCCCCCTGGTTGCAAAAAGTATAACAAGATATAAAATTATCATTAAGTTAGGAATGTAAATTAAATAGCTGTTTGTGGGTTCCTGCATATTCCACCATGGCTCTGGGACTAAAATTATCAGGTGGGTTAGCTCCCAGGGCAGAAGCCTGATAAATGTTCTTGAAAAGGCCTGTTTAAGGGTAATTTTATTACCTTCTTCGTTGGTTACAGCCAGTTTGAGGATTCTTTTGCCAATAGTTTGTTCAGTAAAAAGCTCACACAAAATAAAATAGCTCCAAACAGGAACTGAAACAGTGAGTAATACCCATAGTTCGATTTCTATTCCGGTATCTAATATTGAAAAAGGAAAGCCCGCTGTCAAAATATAAATAATCCATTGGATTCCAGCCAGACAAATCGCCAGAATCATAAAATCCAGCCAATAGGCTAACAGCCTTTTCAGCGCTAAAGTCATAAAGACTCTCCTTTACCTATTAATCTGGTGTAATTATAACATTATTATCTGCAAAATGTCTCCTTTTGCCTGGCAAGACCTTAAAGTTGTTGCGACAGGCCTAGGCTGCACCTGTCGCAACTTACAGCTTAATAATCGCCTGATTCGCTATTGAAAGCAACTTGATTACTATAGCCCTTACTGCTGTTTAGCTTCCAACCAATGGCTTTTTTCCGGACCTGGATAAAGTCGGCGTAGATGCCCTTTTGGGCCAATAGTTCGTCATGGGTTCCTTTTTGAACAATTCTGCCGCTCTCAACTACTAAGATTTGATCAGCGTGTCGCACTGTTTTCAGCCGGTGAGCAATCATAACCACAGTTTTATTGTTGGTCAGTGCAGCAATTGCTGTTTGCAGTTCAAGCTCGTTCTCCGGAT
>JANQLZ010000001.1 GCA_028280325.1 Bacillota bacterium | reverse complement strand
GTATTGAGCGCGGTCACCTTGGCGGCGGCGAAGAGTAGAAGGAGGTCGTGACAAGTGAAAGCATTACAAAACGTTGATCGACGTATTATATATTTACTCATATTTTTAGCGCTGGCTATTCCGATGCTGCGGCCAATTGGGCTGCCATTTGGCATCAACGAATCTTCTCAAAAGGTCTATGACCTGGTTGACGCCTTAAAGCCGGGAGATGTGCTGGTATTGTCTTTTGACTACTCCCCCGCTGGGCAGGCTCAGCTTGACCCGCAGGCCAGAGCGGTAATGAAGCATGCCTATTCAAAAGAAGGCGTTAAGATTATTAATGTGGCCTTTTGGGCCTCAGGTCCACTGTTTGCTGACAAGTTTTTAGGAGAAATGGAAGGCACCCATGACAAGGTTTACGGTGATGATTACGTTTCATTAGGGTATGTAGCTGGTGGTGAAACAGCAATTTCAGCCTTTGCCAAGGATATGCATCTGGCCTATCCCCGTGACCGGCATGGCAACAGTATCGCTGATATTCCAGTGATGCAGGGTATTAAATCTGCAGCTGATGTAGATTTAGTAATATCGTTCGGTACCGGTACCCCTGGAGTTGCGGAACATGTTCGCCAGATTGTCACCGTATACGGAACCCCGTTTGCGTTTTGCATGAACTCAGTATCTGTAGCCGGAAGTCTTCCCTACTACAATGCGGGTCAAATGAAAGGCTACCTGAACGGTTTGCGCGGCGCAGCTGAATACGAAATGATGATGAAAGAGCCTGGCTCAGCAACAGCATCTATGGATTCATTATCTTTCTCGCATCTGACCGTAATTATCTTTATTCTGTTGGGGAACATCGCATACTTTGCCGATCCTGACCGGAAGAGAAAGTAGGGGGTAAGAATAATGATAGGAACATGGATTGCTGCAATCGGCACTTTAGGATTAATGTCTTTTGCCATTAAGGAGAATCCGTTTTACCGATTTGTAGAGCATGTCTACGTAGGTATTGGCGCAGCTCACTCGGTAGTAATGGGTTGGGAATCACTGCAGACCAAGGCGATTACCCCTATGGTTGAGAGCGCGGATTATATTAAGATTATTCCATTGATAGTTGGTTTGCTTTTATTTGCCCGTTTCTTTAAAGGGCAGATGTGGCTGTCTCGTTACCCGTTGGCAATCTTAGTGGGTATCGGAACCGGTTTAACTATCAGAGGCACTATTGGCGCCCAGATAATTAACCAGCTCAGAGCTACTTTAGTACCGTTTACCAGTATTAACAATATAATTATTGTGCTGGGTGTACTGACTGTTTTAATGTTCTTCTACTT
Organism: Bacillota bacterium; assembly: GCA_028280325.1. GTDB lineage: Bacteria > Bacillota > UBA994 > PWPR01 > PWPR01. The sequence goes on along the minus strand of JANQLZ010000001.1, from coordinate 1,780 downwards.
TACCCGTAAGAACACCAATGCACTATTCAATGTCAGCGGCAGGATTGGGCGCTATATCATGATGGTCGCCTTTGGTGCATTGTTTGGCAACGCTGTAATGGGTCGGATGAGCTTAATGATCGGTCGGGTTCAGTTTCTGCTGGGTGAATGGCTGAATCTTTTATAATCTTTATAGTAAATAATATTTAATTGGCTGGCCGGAGCGGCAGGCGGGCAGCTGGTAGTGGCCCAGCGGCTGCTACGTTTAGAATACATATTAACAGCCTTGTCCTGCTTAGCTCTCTTTTTTGGTAGCCAACACTTCAGGAATCGTAACCTGAGTAAAACAATCATTTTAGCTATTGTTGCCAAGACCTGCAATTTTGGGGCAATAGTTCGGCGATAGGTACAGCATGTACTATCGCTATTTTTTATTTCGGCCAAAGCCACCTGAGTTCATATCTTTTTGAGGCTTTTCCACTCTATAAGTGCTTTCGATGCTGCTTCCTTACAGTTTAAAGTTTAACCTTGCTTTCATCGAGTTTATCAGGTCATATCTATCCACCAAAATCAACCCTTTATTGTGCATTACCATATTTTATACTCCCTATTACCATTTATTTCTGACCAGTGTTGCATTAGCCCTGGGTAAAATTAACTGCTCTTTTGCCGTTCTCAAAAAATTTAACCACTACTTCAGATATTGTAATGTTCTTTATATTATGAATAGTTTAAATAAATAGAATAAAATGAATTTTTTAAATTGTTATAATATTTAGATAATTTAGAAGGAGTTTTAATTTTGGTGTCGAATTTAAGTTGACAGATTCAGCAGATAGGAGTGGTTTATGAACTGAGGTCAAGTTTTTAAAGAGGTTGAGTATTAAAAAAGTGTAAAATCACAGGAGGTGGACTCACTTATGAAGTCTGGAGTAGTATTCCAATTTATTTCTCTCCTTATTGTATCTGGAGCAATCATATTTTTTATTCAAAGGGCTCGAAGTGGTGTAGTTTATCAGATCAGAACAATTGCAGGCTTAGAGGCTATTGAAGAGGCTGTAGGTCGAGCAACAGAGATGGGCAGACTGGTGCATTTCAGCCCTGGTATCGCTGGCCTTAGCGGGGTAACTGCGGCGCAAACCTTCGCCGGGCTGGAGACTCTGGGAATGGTTGCCAAATTAGTGGCCCGCTATGGTGCTAAACTGTTTGTATCGATTAGGATAGCAATAGTTTTGCCATTGGCAGAAGAGATTGTCCGTCAGGCCTATATGGCAGAAGGAGCCATCGAGGCTTATGATGAAGACTGTGTGCAGTACTTATCTGGTCAGCAGTTCGCGTATGCCGCAGCAGTAATGGGGATTATTCAGCGTGAAAAAGCAGCTGCCAGTATTCTGTTAGGCGGATTCTGGGCCGAGTCTTTGATGATATCTGAGGCCGGATTCCATGCTGGAGCGATTCAGATTGCCGGTTCAGCGAATATCACTCAGGTGCCGTTCTTTGTGGCAGCCTGCGACTATGTGCTAATTGGTGAAGAACTATATGCCGCTGGTGCTATTGCCTCTGGCAACCCAATCAAGCTGGGTAGTATTGCCGGTCAGGATATCAGTAAGTTATACGCCATGATCCTCTTAATTATAGGTGTATTAGGCGCAACTGCTGGCAGTGATTTCCTGTTTGATTTAATGGTTAAGTAGGGAGGGGGTCAGATCATGAAATCACAAGGATTAATGATAGCATTAACTTTTATATTCGCAATTATAATTATTTTAGATGCATTCTTTGCAGTAGATTTTATTAGCGC
>JANQLZ010000146.1 GCA_028280325.1 Bacillota bacterium | reverse complement strand
TTTCTATGAATATAAAAACAGTGTTATAGTTTTGATGTAACGCAAACCAATGTTGAGGGCGACGAATTCAGCCCCTCTTTCCTGTTGAAAGTTCAGTATGCATGTAATGGAAAACGATATGCTACCGGAAATATTAACGAACAATGAAGTATGCCAGAACCGGACTATATTTAGGATCGGACGGTAATTTGTTTAGAAGTAGACCTAAATGCAAAAACATTAAAGAAACTTGATTTGCCAAACAGTACCAATTACGGAATGAGTGTTGGGGCTTACAACGATAAAATGTTGTTTGGATTAGTGACTGAGCTAAAATGTTTATGAGGTAGGTATTTATTCGATTAAAAAATAACAATGGCCAATATACCAGCCATGATAGCATAAATAATCATTGGAAATACCGTTTTTCGGAGTATATTGCCTTCCCTATTCTCAAGAGCTAATACCGAGGCAACTGCTACTATATTATTAATACACACCATATTCCCCAGAGAACCACCTACGGATTGCAAAGCAAGAACCGTTGTCCGATCCAGGTTCAACGATGCCGCAATAGAATCCTGAATGGTGGCAAATGTCAGGTTGGATATGGTGGCCGATCCTGAAAAAAATGAACCCAGGGCTCCCATAAAAGATGCAAAGAAAATCCAGCTATTTCCTGTTGCCGCTGCCAGGGTTTCTCCTATGCGGTTAACTGCAGATTCTTTGCCTCCCATCATCATTAAATTAACAAAAACCAAAGCCCCTAGCAATGCCAATGTAGGTTTTTTCATCTGTTTTATGGTGGAAATAAAGACACCTTTTATTTCGCCGGCTGGGCTTTTATACCATAAAAACGATAGCAAGGATACCAATAGGAAAGGGATAACCGAAGGGACGTACAGTATGGAGTGCGACCAGTTAAGATCGGTTTGAAAAATATTATCGAGCCCCAAAACGAGCGATGCGCTTAAACTGAGCTCGCCCAACGATCCCAGGGGGATGTTTATCACTGGGGCTGATGCTGTTAATAATGCTTTTATACCCAGTTGGCTTATTCTTGTGATTACTAATACTAAAATGGTGGCCCAAAGCGGGAACAAAGCCTTTAATAACTGGCCAGTCTTGATATTCTTTACCAGGTTGACCTGTGGTTTTTCTGCTTCCGGCGAACCTCGTAAAAACACCTTATTTTTTTTTAATCCTATTTGTTTTTTAGCTGCAACAACGGAAACAACCAGTCCAATAGCACCACCTATCAAGGAAGGGAACTCGTAGTTATATTTTGCAACTACCAGGTAGGGTAGAACCGTTGAGAGAATACTTATTATGATAAAACCTATGTTTCGAATAATAGATTTCCATTGAATAATTTGATTTAAGGCAATTAATGGAATAAGCAAGGCTGCAAAGGAATGAATAAGCGCTGACTTAAGACCTATCAGCAGCATTTCCTCTTCTGTTAGTTCAACACCGGAAAAGCCAAACCAGGTTGGTGTGCCAACTGCTCCAAAAGAGACAGGTACTGAATTCATTATTAAAGCAAGTATAGCTACACGCAGCGGGTTAAATCCAAGCCCTACCAGTACGGGTGCAGCAATGGCTGCCGGGGTACCAAATCCGCTGGCTCCCTCAATCAGAAAAGGGAATGCCCAGCCAACAATCATTAGCTGGGCAATTTTATTATTAGAAATAGAGTTTAACCATTGTTTGATTATTGTCAGTCTACCAGTATTATCCATTGTTTGAAACAAAAATATTGCACCTGCAATTATCAGTATTGGAGTCCAGGCTACAAGCAAGCCTTTTACAACATTGGCGTGTACCAGGTTTGGATCGTTCTGAAAAACAACAAGCATAACGAAATATAAAACTAAGGCTGATAAAGGCAGGGCTTTATCGGATGGCATGCTGTTTTTTTTAACCATAAGCCATATTAAGAGAAAAACTGGTAAAAAAGAAAATACAGTTGTAAGCATAAATTTTATTTAGCACATGAAACGTTCATGTTAATTATTTGGTTCTTATGCAACTTTAGTGGAAAAATACAGATTTAAAGTGAAAAAAATTGATCGGAAGCAAGAAGAGGGAACTCCGAAGTAAGAAATACTCCCGACTTCGGTCTTCAGGCTTCCCTATTCTAGCCAATCTACCTTGTGTATAGATACTCTCGCTATTTATTTGACTATCCATTAAATTGCAGTTGAACTAATTATTTAAATGTTCTTCTCAATAGAAAATCGGGATGGCAATTAAATAATAAACAGAAAAAACGTTG
>JANQLZ010000139.1 GCA_028280325.1 Bacillota bacterium | reverse complement strand
CTTCTCAAAACCGTCTACATCCACTTCACTGCCGTTTTCCTGAGCAATTTCACAGGTTAGCTCCAGCGGAAAACCATAGGTGTCATAGAGTTTAAAGGCGTCTTCACCGCTGATAATTCTCTGTTCCCGTTGTTCTAACTGCTCGACAATATCTTTAATTAGTTTCTCACCATCTTCGAGGTTTCTTAAAAACCTCTCTTCTTCGCTGAGTATCATTTTTTTGACCAGGTCCTGTTTGTCAGGCAGATAGTCATAGTGGTCGCTCATCACTTCAACTACTGTAGGTACTAACAAATGAAGAAATGGTTTATTCAGGTCCAACTGTTTGCCAAACCTTACAGCTCTGCGAATCAGGCGACGGATTATGTAACCTCTTCCTTCATTAGACGGCATTGCCCCATCGGCAATGGCAAAGACAGCTGTTCTGACATGATCAGCAATGATTCTCATTGCCACCTTCGTTTCTTCCGTATAAGCCTTTGAGCTAATCTGTTCAATCTTCTTAATAACGGCCAGAAATATATCGATTTCATAATTTGAATCAGAATTTTGCACGACAGATGCCAATCGCTCTAGACTCATGCCGGTATCTATATTCTTGCTCGGCAATTCAGTTAAGCTGCCATCAACTTCTCGATTATATTGAGTAAATACCAGATTCCAAACCTCCAGATAGCGGTCACAATCACAGCCTGGCTGACAGTCTTTACTGCCGCACCCGTATTTCTCTCCGCGATCGTAATACAATTCTGAATTTGGCCCACAGGGACCCGGTCCTATTTCCCAAAAATTTTCTTCATCTCTATATATCCGTTCAGGAGCTAAACCAATTATTTTGCTCCAAATATCAAAAGCCTCATCATCCTCAGGATGAATAGTGACGTATAATTTATCCGGCTTAAGCTGTACAACTTGGGTCAGGAACTCCCAAGCCCAGGCTATTGTCTCCTTTTTAAAGTAATCTCCAATAGAAAAGTTGCCCAGCATTTCGAACATGGTATGATGGCGGTCGGTTTTGCCGACATTGTCGATATCATTAGTTCTTAAAGATTTTTGGCTGTTTACCATTCGGGGAGAAGGGGGTATTGCCTGTTGAGAATAATACTTTTTTAGAGGTGCCATTCCACAATTTATCCATAATAAGGTTTTGTCCTGATCAGGTATTAAAGAATGTGATGGCAAGGCATAATGATCTTTACTGACAAAAAAATCAATAAATGCTTTTCTCAACTCCGATGTTTTCATGATAATTCCTCCTCTATGTATCTAATTTTTCTACCGCCCCAATATTCCAATACAGCCTTTACTACGCCGGCCAATGGAACAGCTAAAATAAGACCCAGGATTCCCCCTACCTTGCCACCGACTATCAGGGCAACTAAGATCCAGGCGGGAGACAATCCGACCCTATCGCCGAATACTTGAGGTGATATGATATTACCCTCTATCTGCTGAATTAAAGTATACAATAAAATAACTTTAATTACCATGCTTGAATCTTGAGTAAATGCAGTAGCAACAGCAGGTAAAGCTCCCAGGATTGGGCCAAAGTAAGGTATCAGATTGGTGACGCCGCTAAAGATGGCTAAAAAAAACCGTTGATTGAGTCCGATAAAAGAAAGCCCGATATAAACCAGCAGGCCGATTATGGAGCAAACGATCACCTGCCCCTTTAACCAGCCAAATATTATCAGGTTGATTTTTCTTTTTAAAAAGCTAATTTCATGAACTACTTGAGAAGTTAAATTAAACTTTATGGCTTTCTTCATTTCCTCAAAATCTTTCAGGATAAAAAAAATTAGAATCGGAATGTAAACAAGTATTGAGATTTTTTTTAGCAGGCCTTCTATGTCTGAAGTTAAGCTGATAAAGATTCGCCACAACATAGTTTGCCAGTACTCAGAAGCCTTCGCCAATATTAAATAGGAAAGATCGCCGTACTCAGGTGATATTTTAGCTACCAGCTGATTTACTTTATCAATACCACTTCTGAACTCACTCATTTGGGCTGGAAGGTTAGAAACCATATCAGCGAGATCGTTGATCAGTACCGGCACTGTAAAAAAGACTATTGCTAAAGTTATCAGCATGGTAGCAGTAAAAACGATAACAACTGAATTGAGTCTGCTGCCAATCCTCGATTCGAGGTATTTTACTGGTTGGTTTAGCAGATAAGCAATAAAAACACTGATGGCCAGCGGATAGCAAATGCCAAGAACTGCGGCTCTTTTTTCAACGAACCAAAACACAGTGGCCAGGCCCAGCATTAAGCTCAATACGGCTAATATCGCTTTATTGTTGTAGAATTTATTTGGCATAAAGAAGCCCTCTTCCTTGCTTAGTGGTTCTTTCCGCGGTTGCTTCCATAATTGAGCTACCTCGGCGTCACACAAGAAAATCTGCTCAAAGATATACTACTTGTATTATCTTTGCAGCATATTTTCTCTATTCCTTGATCTAGCCTCAATTCTGTAAGCCACATTGTGCCTTACTTTTCGTCGTTTATTTACT
>JANQLZ010000124.1 GCA_028280325.1 Bacillota bacterium | reverse complement strand
CACCTCCGTACGCCAACTGGCTAAAGACAAAGCTCAGCGGCTGACCAGTCTCCAGTAAGAAAATTGCTGGCACAAATAAGCCGTATTTTTCAATTTTATTAACTATATAACTGATCATTTCATCGCGGCGCTCATCACTGATTTCCTTGTATTCCTTAAAAAAAGGCAACTGCTATTCCTCCCTTCATCACTAATTTAATCCTACTACTGGCAACTTATTTCTTTCGTGAGGCATTTATGAATGCCTCGAACAAGCTATCGTAATTGTACTCACTATCCCACATTCCTTCAGGATGCCACTGAACTCCAATAAAAAACCTATCTTTATCTTCTGATTCAATAGCCTCAATTATTCCATCTGGAGCGTAAGCTACTACTTTTAAACCAGGTGCGATATCTTTTACAGCCTGATGGTGAAAAGTATTGACCCTTAATTCTGTTCCCAATATCTCAGCTAATCTGCTGTTTTTTTCAATCTTGATCGAGTGGGCTAAATAAGGTCTGGGAGCCTGTTGCCGGTGCTGTATGCAATTATCCCGCTGACTATAAATATCCTGGTAAAGGGTTCCCCCTAAAACTACATTTAAAATTTGCTGACCTCGGCAGATACCCAGTACAGGAATCCCCAAATCATTTGCAGCATTGACTAATTGAATCTCAAACACATCCATTAAGGGTGACACCCCTCCGATATGCTGATGAGGCTCCTCTCCATAACAATTGGCTCCTACATCAGGTCCGCCAGCCACCAATAAACCGTCTATTCCCTCTACCATTCCTCTAATGACCTCTTTGTCGTCGACTGCAGGTAAAAGGATTGGAATCCCGCCAGCTTTTTTAACTACATTGACGTAGTTTTGATATTGTCGCATAACTTCATTTTTCCAATCATACAAGCAAGTAATCCCAATAATTGGCTTCATTCTTCTTCCTCCATTATGACAATAATACCTTGTTTTACCTCATTAAATACAGCCCAACAGTATGATGTTACATACTAAAAGATTTGGGCGTGGGCGTTGTATTCGATACTGAAGACTCTTTTCCCTTCCTAAAAAGGAATAAAGCCTTGAAAATCTTTGGTACTTTATAATTTTTACATAAGTTTTTTAAAACTATAAAACGCTAAGCCTTGGCTTAACGTCAATTAACTGGATTGTCAGTGCAGCTAAAGCTGAATATGCTTAAAAACATACCAGCCCCAAGCTGATTTTCAGCGCGTCATCTACTAAAGTCATTTTTTGGGGATTTAGCTCAGTGATGCGCTGCAGCAGCCTCTGTTTATCTAAGGTTCTGATCTGCTCTAGTAACAAAACTGAATTTTTTTCCAAGCCACACTCTTCAGCCAGCAACTCAACATGCGTTGGCAAGCGCGACTTATTGATTTGTGAAGTTATTGCTGCCACAATAACGGTAGGACTGTAGGTATTGCCGATATCATTTTGAATGACAAGTACTGGTCTTTTGCCACCCTGCTCAGAACCAACTACAGGATTCAGGTCGGCCTGATATATTTCACCCCGTTTTATAGTCATCATAAAGCATCCTCCGGCACTTTATGATAACGCAAAAACTTCTCCAAAGCTTCATTTTCAGCAATCAGAGCTTCTGCTGCTAAAAAAAGATTTATTTTGCTCATAGATTCGTAACCACATTTTAGCTTGGCAACAAACTCAGCTATATCAATATCCTCTAACTCATAACTTTCGGCTGTTATGAAGATTCTTTTTCTTTTCTCATCATCTTGATGTTTTTTCATACGATGTAACTCCAATGGATCAGAGTACACTCTGCGCCCCGATCTTGACATAGTTTTCACTCCCGCCATCGGCAGATATTGAGCTTGCCATTATTATAGCATACCTGCGAAAAAATATTTAAATATGTTTCACAAAGAAACATACCAATTTTTATCAGTAGATATTGATTTTGATATTACTGTACTTTAGTTTATTAGGCATATTTAGATTATGTTACAAAGGGCACAATAATACTCTCGTCAATCTCAACATTTAACTGATACTCTCTAAAAAACAGTTGCCAAGAGCCTGCATCAGAATTAATGGTAATTATCCTGGGTTCACCTTTATGATTACATTCGAGCTTGATATTAGGTTTTACCATTCCTGGAACTGTCAGATAATAGCCTTCCTGCTGTTTAAAAGCCGGCTGGCCAGATAAATGGCTGAAGGCCTGCCACACTGTTGAAGGTACATACTGTTCCACCTTTAAGGAATTATCCTGCTCAACATTTCTCCAGACAGTACCATTTTCACTGCTCCATACCTGCAATATTATTTCACCATTCACAGAGCGCTCCTGATAGTACTTTGCTGGGCTGAGATACCATTCCTTGACCTGAATTTGATCATTGCTATTGTTATAGAAAAGATCGTATTCAATGTAATAGCTCTTGGATTCTAAAAAGATAGCAATTATATTTTCCCCTCGTTGCCACCAACTTATAACAATATTGCCAACAAAAAATAAAATAAAAATTAAACCGATTAAAACCAAATATTTTTTTCTATTCATTCGCACCCTACCTCTTAATAAATATGTTTAATTTTATGTCAGGTGCATGCTGTATATTATTAATAACTGAACCTTGCTGGAACAATAGCCTGAACGATGGCTGGAACAATAGTTTAACGATGGCCTGAACAATGGCTTGAACGATAGTTTAACATGGTTGCGCAATTAATCTTGTCAGGCAGACCTGTTATCATTGAAGGTTTGCTAACGCAAATAGGGTGGGCCTGACTTTTTTACAATTGGTGAACTATTGGTGTGGGTTTACTTCGTAAACGGGGTGGAATTGCTACGCAATTGGTTTGGGCTTGCTTGACAGCAAGCGGGGTGCAGTAGGGTTTTTGCAATAGTTGGGCGATTGTTTGGCAGTTGTGGGGCAATGGTTGGGCAGTAGGTTTTAAAGTTACTTACTGCTGCTCTCGCCAAATTTGTCTTTGTTTAAATGAACGAGGCCCTGACGAAGTGAACCAGGTATGTTGTGGATATATCCTAGGGGTAAATGGAGTATATGTGCGTATTATTTATTTGAAAAAACGGTGAAAAATGGTTGGGAGATTGTTGTGAATCTTTTCTGTAGCTACTTTGCAACAGGGGTCAGGCCTCTTGCTGGTAATATACCTGGTGCTTTCAACTACCAGTTAACTATGTCCTTAACACCCTGGCAGTCATGTTGAGGCCAGACCCCACCGTTAGGCATAATGATACTTTTTAATTCTCAAGTTTATACAAACTATATTTTTAAAATACCCATTTTGCCACTCCAAAAACAATTGCCAAACTATTGCCAAACAACCGCCAGACAACTGCCCAACAATTGCTTAGCCGTAGTGGGTTTACTTCATAACACGAACTATTCAGAGTAGAAAGAGTGAATAAATGACGAAGAGATAGGCATATCGTGGCTCACAGAATTGAGGCTGGATCAAGGAATAGCTAATACGAAGGCAGTATGAGTCAGGCCTAGAAACCTGACCCTACATAAATGAAGATTATCTTAGTTTTACTAGCAAGCAGAACAGTCCCCCATAGCTATTTTGACTCACTAACTACAACTGCCAACCTATTGCCGACCCATTGAGAATGAAGTGTTGTTAGCAAAACATGAAGTATTGATTCGTTATATGAAGTGCCTACGGTATGAAGTGTTACTCTAGTAACATTGAGTAGATAAAGCAGTTTAAATACAACTGCCAAACAATTGCTCAACGTAGAAAGGCATAGATATAGATAATACGAGGCAGCCACTCTAAATACAATTGCCAAACTATTGCCAAACAACCGCCAGACAACTGCCCAACAATTGCTTAGCCGTAATGGGTTTACTTCATAACACGAATTAATCAGAGTAGAAAGAGTGAATAAATGACGAAGAGATAGGCTTACCGTGGCTCACAGAATTGAGCTTAGATAAAGGAATAGCTATTTTTTTTAGCATAGATAATACGAGACAGTATATCTATGAAAAAATTATAGCGTATGACGCCTATATAAGCCAATTATGGGAGCCACAATGGAAAGAAGCTAACCCTCCAACACTACTACAGCCAACGCATACTCCCGCTCATGGCTAATGCTGATGTGAATAGTTTTTACACCAGTTTCAATGGCAGTTTTTTTCACCCCATCATATAAATACACCTGTGGTGCGCCATTTTTATCGGAAATAATCTCAATTTTTTTCAGACCACTGCCGATCCCACATTTAAGAGCCTTGCCTACTGCCTCCTTAGCTGCCCACCTGCCAGCTAAGTATTCTATTTTATTATGGCGTTGAGATAGCTCCTGCTGCTCCCTGACAGTTAAGATTTTATCAGCAAAGGCTTCATTTTTGCGGTACACTCCTGCGATTCTGCTAATCTGCACAATGTCTGATCCTATTCCTTTTATCAAATCGGCAACCTCCTTCTCCATACTCTGACAATGGTCAGGCCCATCACAAACACCGCTGCCAACCCGGTTATAGTAGTAATTATTATTCGAATAAATATTCTACTGAAGAAATCCAGAGGCATAATTTGAATTAAGATATCCTGCTGAGGGTCTAACAGCCATAGTTCATTGGTAAAAGATATCTGATGAAAGATAGTAAACCAATAATTAAAATCAACCAATACCACTGCTATTACTATTATACTAATTATTACCAAGATCAACGGCGTTATTACGGTTATTCTCCTGAAGTATTTAAGAGCCCTTTTATAAAACGTAATTATCAATACTGCTGCCAAAACAGCTACAGAAATACCGAGAAAAATGTATCCATAAATGAACAGCTGCCTGACATCTCGCATATGCTCCAGCTCTTTATCGTTAAACACCTCTATTGTTCGCTGATCATGGTTTAGATTAAGCTGCAAATCATCTGTCTTCAATTTTAAATAATCAATTATATGATCATTGATGATATTAATTTTTGTCTGTGGCAGACCAACTACCTCACTAACCTGATTGCGCATTTGAGCCTGCTGATAATAGCCAGCATTGGTTGCCCAATAAAATACACTCAATAGTAATATGGCAGAAAACATGAGAACAGCCAGCAGAATTGTCACTGCATGCTCAATTGTGCTTTTCATTTTGCCCCCCTTGTGATACTCGTTTGCTATTTTGCTATTGCCTTATTTAGTGCCTAAAGAACAGCAATAACACTATTAAGAAGCCCAGTTTCTCGGATCAGCAAGAAACCAGGCTTATTGATAATCCCATCCTTAAGGATTTTTGTCCTTTTAATCCAGTTTGCCAAGTGCGTGGGTACTAGTACAACGTATTAAACAGCAGCTTAAATGTCCCATGTAACTGAGCCCGATACTGTGGAGGTACGGCCAGCAGGATTATATCCCCTGCGCCTCGCTTTACTTTTATACCTGCAGCCTGGCCTGCTATCAGGCTTTCACCTCTTAACTGTCCGCTCTGTAAAATGTTATTTTCAGCATAGCGCATAAACACCTGATACTGCTCTGCCCTAAAGCGGTCTTCAACCCGTAAAACCGGACTGTCCCAATTGAAAACCAGCGCTTTATCAGGCATACCATAGCAAAGGTCATGGCTTGAATCAAGGTTTACCCACAGGGTCGAGCCATGGGTGAGGTATTCCTTACTGCTCTTGTTCTTAACAATATTATCTACCTTCAATTGAAATGCTTCAATCGCAATATTGCATGAGTTATTGAGCGTTACCAAACGACCGCCATTTTCAACAAAACTGCACAGCTCCTGTAATCCCTTTTTGCCTACCCCACTGTGGTATTCCGGAGGTACAGTATCCCCGAACCATTGCAATATCATCTTCGCTCTGCCCTCGGTGGCCTTCTTAATATCAGTGAATATCGCTTCCTCATCACTGGGGATGATCAGCACATCGATTTTCTCATGAAGATTGCCGCTTAAAATATCTTTATCCATAATAGTGATGTAATTAAAAGCAAAGTTCTCTAAAACCAGTTTACTCCAGCCTTCATCAGCATTTCCTCCCCAATACCGTTGGAACAGGCCAATTCTCAATGGCTTTATGTCTGTCATTGCGGAGCATTGTTGTTCCTTACTGATGCCGATAAAACTGACACCTGTGTCTTCAGCTACCTTAGCAACAGTACTCTGACTTGCTGTGGCAACAAATGTTCCGGGAGGCCAAATACTTCCGTCTACTACCATTTCGGAGTGCGATCTGCTTACCGGGCATTTTTGGGCCATGAGCAGGTTAGCTGCTTTGTAGCTGTCATTTAAGCGGCCGTCAAAAGCGAAGAGCTGGCCTTGATCTACCCGGACAGCAACGTCTGGCAGGGTATGGATCACAGCAAAATCGCCATCAAATTTATTGCCAAGCGGAATCGCTTCTACCCCCATATATTCTGCCACTGTATCTGCGGCTGTATCATAAGCCATCGATTCACCATTTATTCTGGAAGTAAAGAAATTATCCGGGTAGAGAGTTCGGCTCAATAAGTTTTTAATTACCCCCATTTTGGGTTGAGCCAAAGGTACCAGATAGGAGCCTTGAGGGTACTTTGCTGCTCCAACCTGAACCGGTGTTGTTGCTATTTCAACCTGTATTCCCTGGTTTAAAAGTAATTTGATCAGTTTTCGAACAGTGAGATTGTCATGCTGCTCTGCAGGAATAAGATAAGCGTATTCTTCGTCATTTGCACCGCGCCCAGTCTGTCTGACAGCCTTTTGATAGGCATTCCATAAAACTGTCTCCCGGTTGCGGGCTGCTATGTCAAGCAGGGACCAGGAAGATATTTTTTGCTGATTGACAATATCGCTTAAATGCCACCAGCCTCCCTTCCACGGGTTGGGGAAGTTAGTTTGGGCCTCATACTTGGGAAAAGACTTGCCATTAGTACCGGTCAGTAGTTTTGGCTCTATGTATTTTGGAGTTGCTAAATTGGCACTGGCTGATTCAGTTAACATGCCGGCTATATTGTGGTGGTTAGTCATCCAGTGGAAGCCAAAATGCCCCCAGGCAGGATATTGAGCATCGTTTAACACCCCTGAAACACCTTGTTCTTCCAGTTTATAAGCCATATGCGAACCATACCAGGAAAGCTCTCGCCACACTAATGGATCAGCATATGGTCTTATCGGATCACAATAGGGGGCAATATAAAATCTGGCACCATAGCTGCCCATATGGTGGTGGTCCTGAAAGGCATGAGGAAACCATTCCTTGAACAGCAGTTGGGCCATATACTGAGATTCAACTAAGTTCAAGGCAAACGCATCTCGATTGTTGTCATGACCAGCGTATTTATGATACAGCCACGGCAGGCTGCAGCCCTCATATTTGGTACCTAACCATTTTTCATACCAATCTGCAACCATTAACTGGCCGTCAGGATTAAAACAGGGAACCATAATAAAGATTACATTCTCCAGTATTCGGCTGGTCTCGTCATCTGATTTGCTAATTAAATCATAAGCCAGCTCAGGTGCCATCTGGGTACCACCGATTTCAGAAGCATGCAAACTCATGCTCTGGACGATAATGGCCTTACCTTCAGCAACCAGCTGTTTAATGTCCTTCTCCTCAATACCTCGGGGGTTGGTTATTTTCTTATTAACCTCTCGATAATGATCAAGTTTAATGATATTTTGCGGGGCAGAAATAAATACCGCCAAAAAAGGATTACCTTCGGTAGACGGTCCCATATTGACAACCTTAAGTTTTTCACTCTCCGATTCCAGTTTGTAAAAGTACTCAACAATTTTATCCCAGCGTGCTATTTTGCGGTCTGCACCAGGCTGATAACCAAAAAAATCAACCGGGCTTGTTACCCTGTTATCCATTTAAACCCCTCCTGTTTTTTTCATAGCTAAGTGCAAAGGGGTTGGCAGCTGTTATCCAACTGCCAAACTATTGTCAGATAATTCCTGACAAAAACATTACGACTTGCTACTGCTATTATAATTTCTTTCCAATACAAAATAATCCTGCAACAAAAATACTTTAATCAGTGTTTGGACTTTCTGAGCAGGCACACTGGGACATGGCCTGCCCTTCGGGGCACAACTCAATAAAATTGCAGGATTGACAGTACCACCCGGTCTTTGTCTTAAATTCAAGCTCCGGCTTTGGTTTATTTAAATCTGAATCCACTAAGTAACTGTCCATTTCAGCAATGCTCTCTTCCATGAACTCACGACACTGCAATATATCCTCACTGCTAAAGGCATATTCCTTTGTGTCACCAGTCAACAGATATTTATTGACGCCAGTAATACTGCTCAACGAGATCTGGGGGTACTGGCTCAACACATAGAGTGCATAAACCACCATCTGCCTGCCATTCTCGGCTTGAGCCGGTTTGCCGCTTTTCCAGTCTACTATGAAATACTTGTCACCTTTCTGGTAAAAAAGGTCCAGTATACAATAAATTTTATAGCCTTTAAAACTAAAGTGATTGAAATCTGCCTGATCGTTTTCAATTATTTTTATCTCCTGATTTAAAAACGACTTGTAAATGGAGCTTTCTAAAAAGTTTTCCAGACAAAGTTTCATCCTTGCGGTTATCTCATTACCCAGTTTTTTGCTGATACCTTCACCATAATAATACTCATGGAGCATTGCCACTCGATTAGGCCAGGCTTCCCATAACTGCCTTTGGTCTTTTGACTGTTTGACAGCTTCATTCAGCTTTGTTCTAATAGCCAAAAGCATATTCTGCGGACTTTTCAGGCTGTTTTCTAAGATGAACTTTATCTGCTGATGGAGCAATTGGCCGCTTAATGTATAGGCATTTTGCAACTTCTTCAGCCGGTAAATTTGCTTGGTCCGGGGATCAGCATCACGCTCCCAGCCATTCCAGTGACCAAATGTACTATAGTAGTATTGCCTTTTACAGGTATAAAAAGATTCTAAACGAGAAACTGACCACGATTTTTGGGGGAACTCACGATGAATATACATAACTAGCGTTCACCTTTTAACACAATAAGCTCTTGCCTGGCGGCCTGGGTAAGAATCTCTAAAGGCTCTGCCGCAAATAAGTGTAAATCATGTAAGGCCCGGGTAGTTAGAGTATACAATAGATTGCGATTGTCAGTTCCACCATAATTCTGTTCGTCAGCGTCAATAATAATTACTGCATCAAACTCCAAACCCTTGCTGACATAAGATGGCAAAACAGTTAAGCCGGTTGAGAACTGCCGTGAAGCTCCGGTCATAATTTTCACCTCTAACTGGAGCTCTTCCAGCTCTGACTTAACCTGCTGACAGCGTTTTAGGGTTTTACAGATAATCGCGATTGATTCATGCTCTGTTAACCTTTCAATCAGACTTTTCAAGGCTTGGGCCAGTTGCGCTGGAACTGTTTGATGAAGAGCAGGAGTAATACCTCGTCGCTCAATGATTTTCAAATTGGGGTTGGGTGAAATAAAGTCTGCCAGCCTGGCTATCTCGACAGTGGAACGATAGCACTTGTTCAGTTCAATTACCTTACATTTGTCTTTAAAAATACTGCTGGCATCTTTTATCTTCCAGCGGTTTAAAGGATGAATAGCTTGATTAATATCACCAAGCACCGTAAAATCAGCATCGGCGAACATTAACTTCAACAATTTAAGCTGTAATATGGTATAATCCTGGGCTTCGTCTATAACAACATGCCTAACACCGCCATCAATGTTTAGCCCTTCTAAATAGGCTTGAAGATACATTAAAGGAGCTACATCTTCATACAGCAGTTTACCTTTATTTAAGCTGGAATTAGTGTATTTACTCATCTCTTTTAAATTATTGGGAATGCTGACTGGACCGATATCCTCCCATAAATTTAGTTCATTGAATAAACGACGGTATAGAGTATAGGCATTGATTTTAGGAAATGCCTCTAACACAGCTTGTCTGAGTTTTTCCTCATTCAGGCTTTTATAGTTGGAGCTCACCAGATAGACGATTCGATTAACTACCTGCTCAATGCGCTCAGCTAAAGGCAAATGGGCATATTCCACATTAAACAGGTACTCAGCATCCTGGGCAGTAAACACACACCTTCTGGCAAAGATAATTTTTTTAAATCGCCACTTTAGCTGTTGCAGATACTGCAAATATGAGGTTAACACCGAGTTGAATTCAGGACTCATCTTGTAGTTTGCTATACTTGTCCGCAAATCACTGCTTTCACTTAACAGGCTTTCCAGCTGTTCGCTAATATCTTCTATCTGTAGATTATAGGGAGCCAGGGTCTTGACAGCGCAGTCGAAAAAAGTAAACTGGCGGGTATTCTCTTCACCGAGCTCCGGTAAAACATCTGAAATATAATCCAGAAAGATTTGATTGGGAGAAAAAATGACGAAATTTTCTGCCCGCAAATGCTGGCGACGATGATAGAGCAAATAGGCAATACGATGCAGTGCTATGGAAGTCTTTCCGCTGCCTGCTACCCCCTGAATCCATAAATATCGGCTGCTTCGGTCCCGAATAATCTGATTCTGCTCTCTTTGAATTGAATAAACAATTTGCTGCATCCGAGGATTTCGGGACTTGCTTAAAGTCTCCAACAATATATCATCATCAATTCTAATCCCAGTGTCAACAGCTAAGATCAGCTGACCTTTTTTTACTTTAAATTGACGCTTTAGAACTATATGTCCTTCAATTTCTCCGTCGGGTGCCAGATAAGAAGCTGGTCCGATTTCATAATCATAGTACATGCTGGCTGCCGGAGCCCGCCAATCTGTTACCAGAATGTCGAATTTTTCTCTATTTATGATTGAGGTAAGTCCAATGTAAAGGCTTTCGGCCTGGCCCTGGTCCAATTCTCTAAAATCAATTCTTCCAAAATATGGCATCTGCATGGCTTTCTCCAACAACGCCTGACGGTCAGAAACAACCTGATAGCCACGCAAATCCTCTCTTAATCTATCTTCATACTCGGCAATCTCATATAGGTTATTAAAATCTCGCCTGTTCTCCCACAGATAGCGCCTGTAATTCTGGAGATCTCCTGAGCGTTCTGCCCGCTGAGCTGTAATTTGCTGATAATCATCATTGATTACTTCCATAACATGCTGCAAATATTTTTCTTCTTGATCCCATTCTTTTTTTGTTATCATGCTCAAGCTAATCCCTCCGATCGGATGATCCTATACCACCTAAACGCTCCTCT
Source organism: Bacillota bacterium (assembly GCA_028280325.1). GTDB lineage: Bacteria > Bacillota > UBA994 > PWPR01 > PWPR01. Next base: position 2,692 of record JANQLZ010000124.1, on the reverse strand, counting down.
TGGACAGGCAGATCTTCATCAACACAAAGATATTTCATGAAAATACCCTGAGCAAAAGCTTGACCTGCAGCTACCCGCCATACCTTGGTTCCTTCATTTTTGAGCGCAACGAATATATGTCCTTCATTACCAGGGTTATTATAATAATCTGCATCAATTACCCCGGTTTGATTCATTAAACGCAAATTATATTTAAATCCATGTCCACTGCGAACCAGAATAGCCAGCCACTCATCCTGCTGCATATATGCCTTCATTCCGGTTGCAACTATAATCTCCTGATTGGGTTTTAATTCAATTGATTTCAAAGCAAAAAAATCGTACCCTGCTGAAGTTGCAGTGCTTCGTTGAGGGTATTTAAGCTGTTCATACAAGATATTTACTACAGGTTCGCTTATGAAATCTGTTTTAAACTGTTCAAAACTTATTTTTTCAAAGCCTCTTATTCTTTTCATCTATTCTCCCCCAAATACCCCGCATTAAAGAATGTAGTCAGCACAGCCACACTGTGCCTTATATTTAAAACGATGCTAATATTTCAGGTGTCAACGACTTTAAGATTGCTGTGGCCCATCTAATTGAGTCAGTATAGTCCTGATAGGCAGCATAGCAGTAGTGAGTATGAGCATAACGAGTTGGTATGCCAATAACAATTGTCGGCACAGCCGAGTTACCTAAATGAATTTTGCCTGCATTTGTTCCTCCGGCCCAGCGGACAGCATCCTGGAATTCGATATTGTTTTCCCGGGCAATTTTTCGGGCCCAGGCTGTAAATCGCGGATGGCTGACCATTGATCTGTCCCGATGACGGATTTGCGGCCCTTTTTTCAAAGCACACTGAGCTGTAAACTTGTTACGATACATATCATCAGCCGGGCTGCCTTCAAACACAATTGCCAGACTGGGTTTTACTCTTTTGACAGTAACCTCAGCTCCGCGGGTACCAATTTCCTCCTGAGCTGCGGCAGCAGCAACTACATCAACAAACAGCTCATCATTGCCTGTATTTATTAAAGTCTCCACAGCGCATGCTGTGCCTAAACGGTTGTCAAAAGCCTTGCCCATCATAATATCTGTCTGCTCATTATAGCTAAACTCCACTACCGGCACTATCGGGGCAGCAACATCAATTTTATAGTCATTGACAACCTCATCATAACTGGAAGCCCCAACATCGATAACCATGTCCTGAATGGGCTGCAAGCGAGATCTTTCATCTGCTGACATAAAGTGCGGCGGTTTAGAAGCGATGATGCCAGTGATATATTCTCCTGACCGGTTTTTAATCTTTACTAAATGGGCCGGAACGTTTTGAGCATGCCAGCCTCCTAATGGCAGGAAGTTTATTGAGCCATTGCCATTGATGGACTGCACCATAAAAGCCACTTCGTCGGTATGCCCGTCGAGCATGACAACAGGTTTCTGTCCGCTATGGTTTTTAGTGTACAGAAAAACATTACGCATCTGGTCTTCAGTTATCTCTCCACAAAATGGCGCAGCATACTTTTTAATAACCTCAACTACCTCGTCTTCAAACCCTGGGGCACCATTGGCATTTGTCAGATCTTTAATAAACGATAATGAATTAATACTCACTATTATCACCTCTTATTTAGTATTCAACTGATTGCATTTTTTAATTTTTAGTTGACAAAACACATCATTTATTCAAGTTCTTTGCGCCAGACACTGAGTAAATTGGCGCCTGGCAGTAACGGCTCAGTTTTAGAGGAACCGGCAACTGCCAGCTGAACAGCTATTTAATTAATCCTTGAGATTCTGCATACTTGTAACACAGCCACACTGCTACTGCATCGTAACGAGCATCGTGGGCACCCAGCGAGGTATTAAACAACTCTACAGTCTTCCGCTGAACCTCTTCCTGGACTACCTTGTTAAATTTCATCAGCTCAATCAGGGAAGGATATTTATAGCCATTTTTCTGTGAATGTGGCAGTTTGCAGATATTTGTGAAGTGCTGCATGGTACAGCACCACTCTCCACTGTGAAGTATGTAACCGCTTCTACGGAGCTCGGTTTGCAAAAATATTCGGTCAAAATTAACATTGTGGGCTATCCTTTTAGCTCCGTCAAATAATTCAGCAATCTCTGAGGCATGATCATCAAACTCCTCGCCGTTAGACAGTAATTCTAAATCCTTACGGCTTAAGCCATGAATTCGAAAGGCCGTAGGTGTCACATAGCGCACAGTAAAAAACCAGTTCCCAACTGTTAAATTACCATTATCTTCGCTTATATAAGCAAGCTGACATATTTGACCAGGCTGTAAATCTGTAGTTTCCAAATCAAAGTAAATTTTACGCACTCCGTTCGCCTCGAATTCTATATGATTTTTATTATATTATTATAGCAAAGATAACGATCCACAGCAGAAATAATTAACAACACTCACTACTGACATATCTTTATAAGATTCTAATTATATCTAAACAGCAACTCCTGACTAGTGCAGCACTTCAATACTGACCTCAACAGACAGCTAATTATTATAGATTCGACGTAGGGCCTTAGTTTCCTTTTTGGTGTTATTGCTTCTTTCCACGGAGGCTTTCATAATCATGCCCATATCTGTGTCATACGAAGAAATTTTCTCAAAGATATACCAGTGTATTATCCTTGCAGAAAATTTCTTCTATTCCTTGATCTGAGCATAATTCTGAAAGCCACGGTA